>JAFWWA010000047.1 GCA_017523755.1 Christensenellaceae bacterium
AAAAGTTTAGATTTTCCCACAATGCTTATCTTTTGGTCTTTGGTTCGGAATAGTGTAGTGCTGGCGGTCTATCTCTTGTTTTCGGTTGCTTGCTTCCTTACCGTACATGAGCATTGTTTAACGGCAAAAAACGGAAAACGATGGTATAATACAAATGTAGAATCACAGTGTGATCGGTATAGATGATTATATCAGTAAAAGGTCCGGAGGTGTAGCCATGGCAAATCTTTTTTTGAGGTTTCCGGGAAACAGACATAAAGCTCTCACATTCAGCTATGATGACGGTCCCAGAGAGGACGTAAGGCTTATAGACCTGTTCAGAAGGCTGGGGCTCAGGGCGACGTTCAATCTTAACAGCGGGTCCTTTCCTCCAGAGGAAAAGGCCGGTTCAAAGACATTCAGGCTTACAAAAAAGGAAGCTCTGGACCTGTACAGCGGTTCGGGGATGGAAGTCGCAGCCCATACCCTTACTCATCCGAGACTGGAGGAGATGGGAGCCGGACTTGCGGCCTATGAGATCATGAAGGACAAGGAAAACCTTGAGGAGATGTTCGGCGGATTCGTATCAGGCATTGCTTATCCCTACGGTACATACAGCGATGAGATAGTGGAGACGGTAAGGAATGCAGGCCTCATATATGCAAGGACGATAGAGCCCTCGTACAGTTTTGAGATACCCAAAGACTGGCTTAGACTGAAACCTACCTGTCATCACGGCGATGAAAGGCTGATGGAGCTTGCAGAAAGCTTTGTATCGGCAGATCTGACAGGAAGAGACAGGGATCCCCTTCTTTTCTATGTCTGGGGGCACAGCTTTGAATTCGATGAAAGATTCGGCGGTACCTGGGATGTGATCGAGAGTTTTTCTTCTTATGTAGCAGGAAGAAATGACATCTGGTATGCTACGAATGGAGAGATATTCGAGTATATCGAAGCTTTCAACAGACTGAGGTTCAGTACAGACAGAAGCTATGTCAGGAATGAGTCCTATATACCTGTCAGCTTCTTCTATAATGAAAAGGATTACACAGCCGCACCGGGAGAGGTGCTGATACTGGATTAAAAAGAAAGGAAGGATTTATCGTATGGATAGTTTTGAGCTTCAGCTTTCTACGGACATAGTGTTTGGAAAAGGAGTTGAAAAACTCGTAGGCAAAAAAGTCAGACAGTTCGGAGGGAGCAAGGTCCTTCTCGTCTACGGCGGGGGCAGCGTAAAAAGGAGCGGGCTGTACGATACTGTCATAGAAGCGTTTAAGGAGGAAGGCATCGAATATGTCGACTTTGGCGGGGTTAAGCCTAATCCTTCTCTTTCGAAGGCCAGGGAAGGCATAGAGCTTGCAAGGAAGGAAGGCGTCGATTTTCTGGTGGCTATCGGAGGAGCGTCTTCCATAGATACCGCCAAAGGCATCGGACTGGGGCTTGCAAATCCCGATAAGGATATATGGAAGGATTTCTATATCGCTAAGGAAGTACCGACAAGATCCGTACCTCTCGGCACGATCCATACGATTTCCGCAGCAGGAAGCGAACAGTCGACTTCATCTGTTTTAAAAGATGAGGAGAACAACAGAAAAAGCGGTATAAACACTCAGGTGAACCGTCCTGTGTTCGCGCTTCTTAATCCCGAGCTCACATATACGGTCCCTGCATATCAGACCGCAGCAGGCGCTACTGATATCATTGCGCATGTGGTGGAGAGATATTTCTATCCTGCCGATACATATCTCGGGGACGGTTTCTCCGAGACCATGATAAAATGCGTGCTCAAATATGCTCCCATAGCAATAGCTCAGCCTGATGACTATGAAAGCCATGCGGAACTGATGATCGCGGGCTGCTATGCGCACTGCGATCTCAACGCGATAGGAAGGAAGAACGCCGCGATGGACGGATCGTGCCATGCGCTGGAAAGGCAGATGGGGGGCCTTTTCGACACCACACACGGAGCGGGACTGGCGATCCTTATGCCTGCATGGATAGAATATACCGCGGAGCATATGGAGGATCCCGGACAGCAGTACAAGTTTGCTGTGAATGTTTTCGGAGTTGAGCCTGATGAAAATGACAAAATGGGGGTCATCAAAGAGGGCGTCAGAAGGTTCAGGGAATGGCTGAAGGGCATAGGGATGCCTGTAACGTTCTCCGATATGGGGCTTTCGAAGGATGATGTGATGAGGCTCTGGGAAGCCAACGCCCCCAAGAACGGGGCAACACAGGGAAAGATGTTCCCGCTTACCGACAAAGATTATCTGGGGATCTACCTTTCAGTGCTGTAGGCAAAAGAAAGCTCTGCGATCCGATATATCATGCTCCGGTCCCCTGGCTGCATAATCAGGGGACCGGGTTTTTTTATTGGCTCTATGTCAAATGTTGGGGTAGAGCATAAAATTAGGACAAGATTGTTTAATCAAAACAGCTACAAGATCATGATCTTGTAGCTGTTTTTGTGCTCACCATCGAACCTGATCATGATCTATATCCAAAACCACTAAA
>JAFWWA010000048.1 GCA_017523755.1 Christensenellaceae bacterium
CACACCGAGGTGTTAAAGGGTATCATCATAAGATAAAAAAGCATGAAAGGTGGGTTTTGCCATGCTTATACGGATGAGAAGACCGTTCGTCCTGATATTTGCGGTGCTCGTTCTCATAATGCTCACATGTCCGGGCTGTTCATGCAGCGGCAGCGGAGCTGAAGATGATAAAGAAGAGCTAAGAACGGTGGCGGATAAAGAGGCATCTGACCCTCAGGGGAGCTATGAGATAAAGGGCATGATATCCAAGGGAAAGAAGACGTCTGAGGAGGATATCGGGCTCATGAAAAAGAAGGGGCTTGACTGCAAACTCGTTCTCGAGGCGGACGGAAAGGGAGTCCTCGATCTTTTCGGGAACAGGACGGATATAACCTGGAACGATGACAGTATAACTGCAGGCGGGAAAAGCTACGGATATGCATTGGAGGGAGATGTCCTCACTGTGGAATACGGGGATTCATCACTGACTTTCACACGTGTCAGATGAAATGATAAACAGATACTTTAAATGCTCAAGGACAACAATGAGGAGGATGATATGGGATTCTTTAAAAAACTGTTCGGTTTCGGCGCAACGGTAGCGGGCACTGTCGCCGCGGTCAAGGTCGCCGATAAGGTGAAGGAGAACAATCCTGACGGAGTCCAGGATGTGAACGAGGACGGAAAGGTAGACTATAAGGACTACATAATAGAGACGAAGAAAGCCGCTAAGGAGACATTCGCTGAGGCTAAGGAAAAGATAGAGGAGAAATTCGGCGGAGAGAATAAGACCGAATGACCGTCTGAAAATCAAAAACAGGAGCTCTTTTTACATAATGTAAAGGGCTCCTTTTTGATATGTGAAGTATATACACTGTGTGCTTATACTGTCATTATCACGGATCGCATGCGGGGCATGGCTGAGATCCGTCAAGTATCAGCGTGTTCCTCCTCTTTGATGAAAAACGATGCTCATTTACTGCATAGAGTCCTTAAGCTGCCGCTGTCACTGTATGAGCGAGCCGCCTTTTTTTAAGAGCTCTCTTACATTTCCGGCGTCAACTGACTGTATATCGACCGACCTGTTGAGCGAATCATATACAGCGATGCCCGCGGCTTCTCCCAGCTGATTTAAGTTCACCATGACCCTCGCTGCCCCGAATGCGGCGGTATCGGCGTCGAGCATGCGCCCGGCTGCAATGACCCTCGGAGTATTCCTTGGGATCACGCAGGAAAGCGGTATCTGATAGAAATTGGTAGGCTTCTGGCCGGGCTTCAGCCATGTCGTGACCTCGTCAGGCTGTCCGTTCCTTCTTATCACCTTGCTGCCGTCGAGATAGTACCAGGTGAGCGCGAAATCCTCATTGGTATGGAGATCTACAGGATAGGTGCCGAATGCCACGGCATCGTCGAAATGCTTTCCCACGAGCAGCTCCTCGCCTTTTAACTGTTTTAGACAGCGTACGTGTCTTGACTCCCTTATGCCTATGTAGGCGTCGACTGCACAAAGCGCGGCTTTTTCATCGGGATAGTATTTCCTTAAAAGATCCATGACGGCACGGATGTGCCTTCTTGACTCTATCTCGGCGTAGGTGAGGTCTTTCGGGTCAGCGCAGTCCACGTGGTATACATGCGTCGGCGCGAAAAAGAGCATGTCTTCCGCTCCCGGAACGTTGGTCCCCCAGCCTCTGTCCGGGTTTAGACCGACCTCGCTCCCGTGCTCGCCGACGAGCTTTATGAGCATGGGCTCGGTCACGTTCTTAAGACCCGCTATCTTCATGCCGGGAGTCGGCGGCTGCGGATCGGAAGGCTTCCATGTCTCGCAGTCAAGATCCCTTAAAAGGTCCCCGTCGCCTGTCGCGTCCACAAAACGGTCGGCAAGGATGATGCCAAGCCCGTCCTTGTTAGCTACTATGACGCCCTTAAGGTCTCCCGCGTCATCGGTATAGGGAGCCGAGTAGAAGGTGTGGAGCATCGGTGTCACTCCCGCTTCCTTTATAAGGATATCGAGCTCTATCTTGAGCTCTTCGGTATTCATGACGAAGCTTATGGCCCTGTTCTCGGGATGTTCCTCGAGCGCTCCTATCCTTCTGAGCCTTTGTAAGACCTCGTCCGTAAGTCCGCCTATTATCTGTTTCGTATCATCCATCGTTGTTATGGGATGCCATACGGTTACCAGCCCCTGCGTTGCGACACCTCCGAAGCTGTTCTGCTTCTCGACGATCATGGTCCTGATACCAAGCTTTGCCGCTCTTACTGCGGCAAATACCCCTGTGCAGCTCCCGCCAAGCACCAGCAGCTCGGTCTCTGCTATCACGGGCAGATCAAGTGTCCTTGTAATACGTTTTTTATCCATACCATTCCCCCGAAGATCATTCCTTACCTGAATGAAGCGTGTTATTAATGTACGCTTATGAAAGCATGTTTTCAGCGGCCGCCTTCATCGCGTCTGCTCTTGCAGCTGTCATATATGCTATGGCCATATCGGGATCCCTCAGTACAGCGGTTTTTTCGAGCTCCTGCACCATTGGAAGGTCAGGAACATAAAGAGCCTCTATCGTTACGCTTATGACGGTGATCCCGTATCTGTCTTCAGTCATCCTGCTGAGATTTTTTCTTATCCCTTCACTGAGCTCAGGGATGACAGATGGAAGCCCGGAAGGCCTCATGCCGGTCTCCGTCAGGTCTTCTATCGCGGGACCAAGAGCCGTGAGCATGAGTGAGTTTATATGCTTTATAAGGCCCTGGGCAGGGTAGGAGCTCTCGATATTCCCCGTTACCCCGCGGTAAAGCTTACCTGGATCAGTCACCTTAAAGGTATATCCGCCCTTTATTATGATGTTTATGTCGGCATCAAGGCCTGTCACCCTGTCTTTTATATGCACCGGTACCGAAGCCGGTATGGCAAAGCTGCCTGGCATCTCCTTTATGTTCACATAATATAGCCTGTGCGTGAAGGGCTAGATGTCCCCGCCGCCGAAGCCGACCCGGAACCTGACATCACGGAAAAAGCCTTTTATCCCGCCTTTTCTTTCGGGGTCATGAAAGATATGTTCCCCGGGCATTAAAAAGGTGTCTATGACTTTGCCTCCCGCCACGACTATGACAGCCTGACCGTCGGCCACGGATATGAGCGAGCCGTTCGTTATTATCCCGTCATCGGCTCTTGTATTCGAGCTGTTTTTTCCGATCCTTTTCATGCCGCGGAGCACAAGTATATCTTCAGGTATGGAATCCATATAGAAGAATTCCTTCCACTGTTCCTTAAGGACGCTTTTAAAGGCGCCTGTAAAAGCCCTGATTATACCCATATCATTGCCCTTCCGACTGATCTTATGTTCTTTTTGTCCCTGTAAATAAGACCTTATTTGATATATAAATGATACACCTTTTAAAGCAGCCCGTTCAATCAAAAAGAAAAGCCGCAGCGTTCCTATATGTGAACTCCGCGGCAGATCTGTTACGGTCTCTTATTAAAAGCCCTCTTTATTCCCCGCCCTTTTTCTCTTTCTTCTCGAAAAGAGGGAAGGCCATGGGATAAACGCCTGTTATAACGAATACGATAACGGCATATCTCAACGTCCTTACAAGGAACGAGAGGAGGCTTCCGTCTGACAGGAATCCGTCTGAGAACGGGAGCTTTAAAAGAGGATTTAAAACGAAATATATAACGAAAGACAGTAGAGGCCTAAGGATCATGGCAGGTATGTATCTCGTGTCCTTATACTTAACGTATTTTTCCTCGAACGGCATCGCAATTACAAGACCGATGAGAAGCCCCAGTGAGGTGAAATAATCCTCGGTCCTTACGAACAGTATGCCCGTAAGGGCAGCCGCAAGTATTATAAGGTTCCTCAGCCATTCTTTTCTGATCCTGAAAAGGAGAGAAAGGACCGCGATCCCAATGACGCCCAGCACCCATCCCGCTATGACGTCAGTGGGGTAGTGCATACCGAGCGCGATGCGGCTCAGTCCCACAAGAAGGGATATTGCGCCTGATATGATCCACATGGGCTTTTTCTTCACTTCACGGGCAAGTGACCCGTATATGGATACCGCAGAAGCGCTGTGCGTACTCGGGAATGAGTATCCCTGCACGGCCACATCCATAGCGTTATCCTTCGTTTCAAGAACGTCTCCCGGCTTTATCCTGTCAGGATGCTCCATGTACGGTCTCAGTCTTTTCGCGCAGGCCTTTATCATGGGAGCAAAGACGTTAACGGCAGTGACAGTCAAGGCTATGCGCTTTCCCGGTTCCTTTTTCCAGCAGAACATGAGTATGAGCACTGTAAGAAGAAGACCGTATTCGCCTCCTATAAAGGTGAATATGTTAGCTATGATCTTTGTGAAGCTGCCAAGGCCTTCAAGCCATTCTATAAGAGCGACTTCCCATTCCATGGATCATTTCCTTTCCTGAAAGCTTTGTTTTATCCGTCAGTCGTCCTGCACTTCGCAAACGTAGCTAAGATACGCCTTAAAGGTGTAGTCGGGACCGTCGCCTTCCTTCTTGCAGTCTATCACGAAGTAGTCGAGCCATCCGGTCTCGCTGTTCGCGCTGCGATAGTTGTCCCTGTAGTCCTTGTCCTTAAGGAGACGGGACTCGATGGGATATATCTTGTATATCGTTCCGTCCTCATTGTAGCAGACGCCTGTTCCGTATATCTGGAGGCGCTGATACTCGTCAGGCCAGGTGCAGCGGAATATCACGAAGTTGCTGCTGTCCTTTGAACGGCCTTCGGATTCGAAGCTCACAGTGTCGCTCAGGTCGGGAAGATCTGATGGTATAGCTGATACGAATTCGACTTCAGCGTCTCCGAAGTCTCTCCACATGACGTCGCTCCCGTCCTCGAAGACCGGCCGGCTTTTGATACCGTTTACGGAACAGAGCATATCTTTGGCGCCGTTCTTCACAAAGAACGTATCCGTACCGGCATCGCTCTGGAACTCTTCGCCCGTCATATAGTTGAAGCCGGAGGGATAGATCACGGCTCCTTCCGTGCTCGTATACCTTATAAGGCTCTTTACTGCCATGGGCTTATCGAGAGGATTATCAGCCTTTACAAGGACAGTGTTATAAGCATTGCCTTCCTTTACGACGCTTATATCTGCGGAAGGAACGGCTTCCTGACCAAGATCAAGACGTATGTTCTTATATGCCAGATGCTGCTCATCGGTCTTTACCCCTATGAGCATGCCTATATTCCCTGCGGACTCAAGGCCTATGCTGTCAGCAAATGACCTTGTGGCCGAGAGCTTGAATTCATATGTGCCGTCCACGTTTATGCTGTAGTTCTGCAGCCAGTCCATCCTTTCGGGATCTGACCAAATGAGGAATGAAGTGTACATGTCGCTTCCGAAGCCGTTTACGCTGAAATCCTCTATGTAAAGGGTATGGGGCTCATCTCCTATCTTTTCGACTCTCAAGCTGAGATCCAATACGGGATCCATATCGGTACCCTGACCCGCTGACCCGCTTAAGCGGTCCTCATAGGAGAGCGCGGTTATCTTCGTGCCGTTCTCGTCGTAGATGACCTGGTTCAGCTCGACAGGCCCCTCCGGTGCATCAGGTGTCGGTTCGGGCGTTGGAAGAGCAGCTTCTTCTTCCTTTACTTCCTCTTCTTTTCCCGTATCCTCTGCCTGCTCCGTTTTGCTGCCGGTATCCTCAGGCAGCTTCGGCTTTGCGCATCCGGCAAAAATAGAAATGGCAAGGACCATGAGCATCACGAGGGCAAGAAGGTTCTTCTTTCCCAATTTCCTCTTAACATCGTTTCTTCTTGTGGACATTACATTTACCCCCTTTAAGTATGGATACATTTTACCACGAGGGGACATGATTTTAAGCCCTCTTTTTAAGATTATTTTTACTGGGCCCTCATGAAAAATGCTCTTCCGGACGTCCCGCATGTATGCCAAGGAGGGCCCTGTTATGGTATCATGGAGATAAGATCCGGGACTGCCGGATGACAGCATTTGATAAAGGAGATAATGATATGTTGCTTGTAAAAAACGTGATGCTGAATGACGGGATAAATAAGGAGCCGTATCTTACGGACATACTCATTTCTGACGGTAAATTCGCAGAGATAGGGGAGGACCTGCCTGAGGAAGGCGCTGATACCGTGATAGACGCGAAGGGAAAGAACGCGTATCCGGGATTCATCGACGCGCATTCGCATTTGGGGCTCGACGTCTACGGCATAGGTTTTGAGGGACATGACTATAACGAGATGAACTCACCGGTATGCCCGGAGCTGAGGGCTATAGACAGCTTCAACCCCTTCGACCAGGCTGTAAGGATGGCCATGGAGGGCGGAGTCACGACGGTAGGAACAGGCCCCGGATCCGCAAACCCGATAGGCGGGACCTTCATAGCTGTTAAGACCTCGGGAAAGAGAGTCGACGACATGATAGTGCGCGACCCCGTTGCCATGAAATGCGCTTTCGGCGAGAACCCGAAGAGGGTTTACAGGGACAAGAAGGTCTCTGCCCGCATGACAGTATCCGCTCTCATAAGGGAGGAGCTCTTCAAGGCTAAAGAATACCTTTTAAAGAAGGAAGCCGCTGCCGGCGACGCCTCAAAGATGCCCGCTTTCGATATGGGCCTTGAGGCCATGATACCCGTCATAAAGGGAGAGCTTCCGATGAAGGCCCACGCCCATCAGGCGAATGACATACTCTCAGCGATAAGGATAGCGAAGGAATTCGGTATAAAGCTGACGCTCGAGCACGTGACCGAAGGACACCTTATAGTTGACGAGCTGGCAAAGGAAGGCTATCCCTGCGCGGTAGGTCCATCGCTCACTCACGCTACCAAGTGGGAGCTCCAGAACAAGTCCTGGACGACGCCCGGCATACTGGCTGAGGCAGGGCTCCAGGTCTCGATAATAACCGACGCTCCCGTCATACCCCAGCAGCATCTGCCGCTCTGCGCGGGAATGGCTGTAAAGGCAGGCATGGATCCCTTCAAGGCTCTTCAGGCCATAACGATCAATCCCGCCAGGCATCTCGGTATCGAGGACAGGGTGGGCTCAGTTGAAGTCGGCAAGGACGCCGACCTCGTCATCACGGACGGCTGCCCGTTCAGCGTCGAGACGAGGACCGAGCATGTGATCATAAACGGAAAGTGCGTGCTGTAGTATATAAAAAAGAAAAAACATAGAACAGGACCTGCATAAGGAGACTCTGCGGATGATTAAGATAACTGAAAAAGGGATCATGCGCCGTCATGATCAGGAGATCCTGACAGTCGAGGCATGGGGAAAGAACAGTCTGAGAGTAAGGGCTACGAGAAACGCCCGCTTCGACGAGGATATCCCCGGCGCTCTTGAGATGCCTGTTCATGCCGATGACATGAAGGCAGAATGCCGTCTTGAAAAGGACGGCCGCGCGGCCGTCATAAAAAACGGGAAGCTCACATGCCTTCTTTCCGAAACGGGCAAGCTCAAGTTCATAAACGAAAAGGGAGAGGTGCTCCTTGAGGAATATGAACGCGACCGCTTCAGGGAAAAGATGGAGGGCGACTTCTACAGCGCCCTTGAGATACATCCCAGGCGTATGCGGCCGGTGGCAGGTACCGACTGCTATGAGCTTACCGAGCAGTTCGAGGCAAAGGACGGTGAAAAGTTCTTCGGAATGGGACAGTACCAGCAGGATCTTCTTGACCTTAAGGGCTGCAGGCTCGAACTGGCGCAGCGCAATTCACAGATAACCATACCGTTCACTCTGTCAAACAGAGGCTACGGGTTCCTGTGGAACAACCCGGCTATAGGACACGTGTTCTTCGCAAACAACATAACGGAGTGGCACGCCGTCTCCTCAAAGCAGCTCGATTTCTGGGTCACTGCAGGAGATACGCCAAAGGAGATCATCACGGCATATACAGCGGTAACAGGCAGGGTGCCCATGATGCCCGAATACGGTATGGGCTTCTGGCAGTGCAAGCTCCGCTACCGCACTCAGGAGGAGCTCCTCTCAGTAGCGAGGGAGTATAAGAAACGCGGCATACCGCTCGACGTGATAGTGGCCGATTTCTATCACTGGCCGAACCACGGGGACTGGAAATTCGATCCGCTCTACTGGCCGGATCCGGAGGCTATGGTAAGGGAGATACATGAGATGGGATATGAGCTCATGGTATCCGTATGGCCGACGGTAGAGACCTCGAGTGAGAACTATAAGTATATGGAGGAGAACGGGTATCTTATCCGCACCGAAGCGGGAAAGAGAGACCGTATACTTGCCGATGCCGGCCTTATGGACGCAACAGACCCAGAATGCCGTCAGTTCGTCTGGAGCAGGATAAAGGAGAATTACTACGACAAGGGAGTAAGGATATTCTGGCTCGATGAGGCTGAGCCCGAGATGACGGGATATGAGTTCGAGCATTACAGGTACAGCATAGGGAGCGATCTTTTGGTCGGAAACGTATTCCCGCGCGAATTCGCAAGGATGGCCTATGAGGGGATGGAGAAGGAAGGGCAGAAAAACATCATGAACCTGATCCGCTGCGCCTGGGCAGGGTCCCAGAGGTACGGGGCTCTTTTATGGTCGGGAGACACGGATTCATCATTCTTCGCCCTTAAGAACCAGCTTTCCGCCGGGCTCAATATGGGCATGGCCGGCATACCCTGGTGGAATACGGACATAGGCGGCTTCGGTGGGGCCGACGTGCGTGACGAGAGCTTTAAGGAGCTGCTCGTGCGATGGTTCGAGTTCGGCACCTTCTCGCCTGTCATGAGGCTCCACGGCTACAGGAAGCCTTTTAAAGAGCCTGTCTCCGACAAAGGAGGTGGACGGTTCGGAAGCGGCGCCGATAACGAGATATGGAGCTACGGACCCGATGTCTATGAGATACTTAAGAGATATATCGGTATCCGTGAGACGATGCGCCCGTATATACGCTCTTTGATGAAGGAAGCGCACGAATGCGGTTCGCCGGTAATGCGTACGCTTTTCTATGAATTCCCCGAAGACAGCCGCTGCTGGGAGGAGAAGGAGTCATATCTCTTCGGCGGAGACCTGCTCGTACATCCCGTGACAGAAGAGGGAGCAGGGGAAGTAAGCGTATATCTGCCGGAAGGCTGCAGATGGAAGGATGCATGGACCAAAGAGGAATATGACGGAGGCCTGGAAGTAAAAGTTCAGGCTCCGCTTGACCGGATACCACTCTTCATAAGGATGGAGAAGGGAAGAGAAGTGCCGAAATGCCTCCTGGAGATATGAAGGCGCTGTTAAGGAGAAGGAAAGGATAAGAAAAATGACCTCAAGAGAACGCGTGATGCTGGCTCTTGCCCACAGGCAGCCTGACCGCTGCCCGATAGACCTCGGAAGCTGCGGACAGACTGGAATGAACGTTTCCACCGTATACCGCTTAAGGGAAGCCCTCGGGCTCGACCGGCACAGGATAAAGGTCACAGAGCCTTTCCAGATGCTGGGCGAGATAGAGGATGATCTTCTAAAAGCCGTACACAGCGACGTCATAGGCCTCTGGAACCGCGGGAACATGATGGGCTTCAGCCAGGAAAAGTGGAAGCCGTTCGATCTTGATGACGGTACGCCTGCTCTCATAGGCAGCGGCCTCGAATATGACATGAATGAAAAGGGTGACCGCCTGGTATACGCAATGGGCGACAGAAATGCAGGCTATGCTTTCGTGATGCCGAAAGGAGGCTCCTTCTTCGACAATCTGGACCACTTCGATAAGGCCTTCGACTGGGATCTTGACGAGGATGAGCTCACGCCCGAGGAGGATTTCAGTGATGACTTCAAGGTCGTTACCGATGAGGATGCAAGGTACTGGGAAAGGGAGAGCAAGGCCCTTTATGAAGGGACCGACTATGCCGTTATGGGTGTGCTCGGCGGAGGCGGCCTGGGTGACGCAGCCTGGATCCCCGGACCTACGGTAAAGCATCCTAGAGGAATAAGGACCATCCCCGACTGGCTCATGGCGCAGGTGATGTATCCAGACTATGTAAGGCGGGTATTCGCCATGCAGACAGAGGTCATGCTTAAGAACCTCGAGATATACCGCGAGGCCGTAGGGGAGAGGATCCAGGTCATATGGGTCTCGGGCATCGACTTTGCCACGCAGAACGGGCTTTTCTTCAGCCGCGACATATTCAGGTCCATATACATGCCATTCTATAAAAAGATCAATGACTGGATACATGAGAATACAGGCTGGAAGATCTTCTATCACAGCTGCGGCTGCATAAACGATCTCCTGGATGACTTCGTGGAGATAGGGGTCGACTGTTTAAATCCCGTCCAGTTCAGCGCAATGGAAAACAGGGGCATGACGCCAAAGAAGCTCAAGCAGCAGTACGGAGACAGGCTCGTATTCTGGGGCGGCGGAGTCGATACCCAGAAGGTCCTTCCCTTCGGGACACCTGAGGAGGTAAGGGCTCAGGTAAGGGAAAGAGTCGGTATACTGGGTGAAGGCGGGGGCTATGTGTTCAATCCCATACACAATGTGGTAAAGGACGTGCCTGCTGAGAATCTCATCGCTATGTATGAGACTGTTTTGGGTGATAAGATCACAGGATAATGATCAAGACAAACAAAACTGCCTTAAGGAACATTTCCTTAAGGCAGTTTGACTTTAAGCTGTTACTATCCCTCAAGAGCTTTTTTAAAGGCTTTCATGACTCCGTTCTTTATGTCGTCATATGACATGAATATGTTGGCTTCGAAAACCTTCTCATCACCCACGAACAGGCTCGGGACAGACCAGTAGTCAAATCTCTCGGCTATTTCGGGATGCTCCTCTTCGTCTATCATCTCTATCTCTATATCCCTGAATCCAGGATATCCCTCTTTTAATTCCTTTATAGCTTTTCTTGCCATGTCGCAGTATTTGCAGATCTTAAGGTGGAACATCGTTATCTTCTTTGCCATTTTTATTTCCTTTCTTTATAAGTCAGTCCTGATAAGCTGTCAAAAGAGCAGCGAATATATGAGAAGTATGCCGGTAATGAAACTCAGGATATTGGACAAGAGCGTATATATGAAGATGGTTCCGGGCTTCATCTTGGTATATTTCTTTTTGTAATACAGGAACTCGATGACTACACATACGATCTCGAGCCCGTACAGCAGCCAGTCGGAGCCTATGCCAAGAAGGATGTCGCAAAGGATCAGTATGATGTTCATGGGAACGTTCGTCATGAGATTTGCAAGAGCGATCCTGCCGTAAGGCTTCATCTTAAAGAACAGACCGACTATCATCTCTACTATGATAGTTAAGACATATGAGGCTATTATCCAGATCCCGTAAAGAAGGGCGCCAAGGATCACCGAAAGAGAGTCTATGATGGCCGAGCCCTTTCCCGAGCTCTCTTTTAGCACATTGGTCTTTCCGTCGTATTCATAGTTCCCGTAATCGACGAGCTCAAGCGAATTTGAAAGTGTGAAGTCGCCCACCGGGCTTATCACTTCTATCTGTATCAGCTTATCGTCTCTGCTCCGCCTGTAGGAAAACGAGCCGCTGCTTTTTTCAGCTTCTTCGTAGCTTTCCTCCGCGTCGTGGCGGACGCCGTCTTCACCCGCAGTCAGCACCTGGACCCACGAGCCGGGCTCGACGTTCGTATATGTGATCTTTCCCGAAAGCGGATCCGGGACCGGAGCGTTGGCGAAAGCCTTTGCCGGGATCAGCAGTATCAGTAATACCGCAAGAAAGATAAAGACTCTTTTTTTCATATCGGCCGTTCTCATTTGATGTTTTCCGTTCCTTTTAAGTGATAAGGACAGTCAGTCCTTATATTATCAATTCTATCATGCCGGTGCCTGCAATAGTACTCTTTTTTATCCCCGAAAAAAAGACCGGGACCTGAAAAAAGCTTCAATGATACTTCAAGCTTCGACTAATACAATGGCATCAGTTAAAGGAACGGAGGGAAAAAAGATGAAGAAGATCAAAAGACTTTTAGCCATACTTGCAGTATTTATTATGACGCTTGCTTCATTCGCGTGCGCAGGTACCGAGACAGTGACTGAAGAAACTGCGGCTGTGACAGAAGCAGAAGAGACACAGGAAGCCGTGAATGTTCCCGGCGAAAGGCCCGAAGGAGGACCCGAGGACGGGGAAGGCGGCCCCGGAGGAGCGCCTGGCGGAGCACCCGGAGGGACCTCGTCAGAAGTCGTATATGAAGGCGCGGAAGAGATAACGAAAGGCGCGTCCGAGACAGGAAAGACATATACGTCGGATTCCTCCGACGTGAGCGCGCTCATAATAGACACATCGGAGGAAGTTACGCTGACGGATCCCACAGTGACCAAGACAGGGGACTCTGACGGAGGGGACAACTGCAATTTCTACGGACAGAACGCAGCGGTGCTGGTCAAAGGAGGTTCCGTGACCACGATAACGGGAGGGACCATAACATCAGACGCTGACGGAGCGAACGGCGTGTTCTCATACGGGGGCAACGGCGGTCAGAACGGAGCTGAGGGAGACGGAACCACCGTCATAATAAAGGATACGGTCATAACGACCACAGGCTCGGGATCCGGCGGCATAATGACTACGGGCGGAGGCATAACGAAGGCATATGACCTTACCGTCACGACATCGGGACAGTCTTCGGCAGCCATACGTACCGACAGAGGAGGCGGAACTGTTATTGTTGAAGGTGGGACATATACGACGAACGGCCTCGGTTCGCCCGCGATATACTCGACAGCAGACATAACGGTTTCAGACGCGAGCCTGATCTCGAACCTCTCGGAAGGAGTCTGCATAGAGGGGATCAACTCCATCACGCTCAATGACTGCGACCTTACTGCCGACAATACGAAGCTCAACGGCAACGCGACATTCTATGACACGATAATGATCTACCAGTCGATGTCAGGGGACGCGGACAGCGGGACATCTTCGTTCACTATGACGGGAGGATCTCTTACGAGCAAAAACGGACATGTGTTCCATGTGACCAATACCAGTGCTGTTATAAACCTCAGCGGGGTCTCGATAACGAATCTCGACAGCGAGGGCATACTCCTCTCGGTATGCGATGACGGATGGAGCGGAGCAGGCAATACCGCGGTACTCACGGCATCGGATCAGGAGCTTTACGGGACCATGCTCGTAGGCAGCGATTCATCACTCACGCTCGAGCTTAAGGACGGGTCGTATTTCAAGGGGACTGTAAGCGGAAACATAGTAAACGGCAAGGGAGAGACCGTATCAGAGGACATCGGCTTCGTGAGCGTAGTCATAGACAGCTCAAGCACCTGGTCTTTAACAGCCGATACCTATATATCCGAGTTCCACGGTGACGTATCCGGCATCATCTCAAACGGATATACGCTCTATGTGAACGGTGAAGCACTTTTTTAAAAGCATTTTAACGATGAGGACAAAAAATGAAAGAAGGCCACAAACGGCCTTCTTTTTCCTGTTTTACGGCACATAAGAAACCACGTTTTACCGAGGAGATTCCTCATTCTTTTTCTTGATTTGACTTATAAGCATATGTATAATTAAGTCAACAGACTGGTGTCATATCGTTACCTGTTCTGATGGAACTGATAATACACCCGGGTATGATGATTGTCCATTTGAAAGACGGAGGCATGAAAACTTAAGAGGATCTGGTTGACATGCTTTTTTTGTAAGTATCCGGATGAAAGATTTTTTTAGATAATTTACGGAGGTAGATGATGGCTAAAGAGTTCAGAGAAGGTCTTACGTTCGACGACGTTCTGCTCGTACCGCAGGCAAGCGATGTAGTTCCTTCAGAAGTCGATCTCTCCACTGAGATCATTCCCGGAATAAAACTGAATGTGCCTATAATGAGCGCGGCGATGGATACCGTCACGGAATCTGAGATGGCTATAGCCATAGCCAGGGAAGGCGGCATGGGCATCATACACAAGAACATGTCGATAGACCAGCAGGCAAGCCAGGTGGACAGGGTAAAGAGAAGCGAGCACGGAGTCATAACCGATCCGTTTTTCCTCCATCCGGACAATACCATAAACGACGCCGACAAGCTGATGGGAAGATACAGGATATCGGGTGTGCCGATAGTGGACGACGAAGGCAAGCTCGTAGGCATACTCACGAACAGGGACTTAAGATTCGAGACCGATTACTCAAGACGCATAAAAGAGGTCATGACGAATACCGGCCTTATTACCGCTCCCGAGGGAACGACCTTAGATGAGGCAAAGGACATCTTAAGGCGTCATAAGATAGAGAAGCTCCCGATAGTAGATAAGGACTACAGATTAAAGGGCCTGATAACTATAAAGGATATCGAGAAGGCAAGGCTCTATCCCATGAGCGCAAGGGACGACGGCGGAAGGCTCATCGTAGGCGCCGCGGTTGGAATAGCCAAGGATACGCTCGACAGAGTGTCAGCTCTCTATAACGCGGGGGTCGACGTCATAGTCATAGATACAGCCCACGGACATTCTAAGAGGATAGTTAACGAAGTCTCCCTTATAAAGGAGAAGTTCCCGGATGTAAGGCTCATAGCGGGAAACGTAGCTACGGCTGCAGCAACCCATGACCTGATCTCCGCAGGCGCCGACTGCGTGAAGGTGGGCATAGGGCCCGGCTCCATCTGCACGACCCGTGTCGTGGCAGGAATCGGTGTTCCCCAGCTCACGGCAGTCCTCGACTGCTCTGAGGAAGCGGCAAAATACGGAAAGATGATAATAGCCGATGGCGGCATCAAATACTCTGGCGATATCACAAAGGCGCTCGCAGCAGGCGCAGGCGCAGTCATGATAGGAAGCCTCTTTGCAGGGACCGAAGAGAGCCCCGGCGAGACCGTCATCTATCAGGGAAGGAGATTCAAGGAATACAGAGGAATGGGCTCTCTCGCGGCGATGGCAGAGGGCAGCAAGGACAGATACTTCCAGGAAGACGCCGTCAAGTTCGTTCCCGAAGGCGTAGAGGGAAGAGTACCTTACAGAGGATATCTCTCTGAGACTGTTTTCCAGCTGGTAGGCGGCATCAGAAGCGGTATGGGATACTGCGGAGCCAAGGACCTCAAGTGCTTAAGGGAGAACCACGAGTTCATAAGGATCACCAATGCCGGCCTTATCGAGAGCCATCCGCACGACATATCGATCACCAAGGAAGCCCCGAACTATTCCGGAGCAGGCATCTGATAAGCCCATGGGAACATACGGAGAGCTCGTTGAGAGCTTAAGAAAATATAAGAAGATAGGCGTATGCCATTCAGGAGGAGCATGTTCAGTGCTCCTTCTTAAGGCTTCAGCCGATGCTGTGGGGAAGGAAAACGTCACGGCATTAACAGCCCACACCGATTTCTTCACCGACGAGGGGATAGAGCGGGCGAGAAGGTCCGCAAGGTATCTTGACATAAAGCATCTGGTCATAGGCGTGCGCATGCTGGGAGAGGAAAAGATAATAAGGAACGCTTCCGATATCTGCTATCACTGTAAGAAGATGTTCATAGGCGAGCTCGCAAGAGAAGCGAAAAGGGAAGGTCTTGACGTGCTCCTTGACGCTTCACCGTGCTCACGAACGGGCAGTGAAAGCACAGGCCTTAAGGCGGCACTTGAGGAAGGGCTCGTTTTCCCGCTCATAGAGCTGAAGACGGGAAGGGAAGAAGTGAAAAGCATGCTCACGGATGAGGGATTGAGGCGATTCACCTATGAGCCCGATACCTGTCTTGCGACAAGGTTCGAGACGGGCGTAAGGATAGACGCCCAGAAATTAAAGGAGATATGCGCGCTCGAGATGATGACGGGCAGGATGGGCTTCGATCCCGTAAGAGTGAGGCTTTTAAAAGACGGCATAAGGATAGAAGTTGAGGAGAGCTCATTAAGTGAGCTTATGGATGAGAGGGAAGAGATAGAGCGTGAGCTTAGGGACCTCGGACACGACAGGGTCGAGTTCTCAGTCATACATGAGAGGACCTGCTGCTGAAGAATTGACAAACAGGGCACCGGGGATTGATATGCTCCCCATAAGGGAGACAGTGAAATATAAAAGATTTCATTGTCGACCTTATGGGGGTATTTTTATGGGACACAAGAGTAAATACAACGCAGAAGAGAAGCTGAAGATCGTGGAGGATTGCATGAACGGAAG
>JAFWWA010000049.1 GCA_017523755.1 Christensenellaceae bacterium
ATCGATGGTACAAAAGAATCGTGCGAAAAGGCATAAATTCAGTGCGACTCGAAGTTTTGCTGGTTTCTATCGGCCATAACCTCTATAAATATCATAACAAGAAAAACCGGATCCCGGCTACCGCATAGAATCTTGAAGAAAGGAATCTATGGGGTAAGGGGGGATTATACGCTCTTGACGGTGGGAGTCCGTTGCTGACAGTGGTTGGAACATAGAAAGAGGACCTGCGAATAATGATTTCTCATTATTTCACAGGCCCTTTTTTCTTGTTCCATGTCAGTCAAGTGTGAACGGAGGCTCCTTTTCGACGCTTCTTATGAGATCCCTTAAAGCGTCTATCTCGTCATCCTCTCCCTCCGCTATGTAATAGCAGCCGCCTTCTGCTCCGCAGACACCGCCTGCGCCGAGGATATCGGCAAGGACGCCGGTCAGGGTCTCTATGGCATCGAGCTCGGTAAAGATGTCGCCCGGAAGAGGCAGGAATTTGAGCCCCGAGGCTCCTGGAGCGTTGCATATATCGGACAGGGTCTTTAAAGGAAGCTCGACCCTTTTTTCAACGCCTACGGGAACAATGAGCCTTACCCTTTTTCCGTACACAGCGGTGATGGCAGGTCCTGCCGTGCCGATGTTGTCGCTTCCTAAAAGGACGCCGGCCTGTCCCTCCTTAAGATTGACGGCGTTCGCGCCTTTGAATATGATGTCGCCGTCCCCAAGATCCTGACAGACGTCAAAGACAGTCTTTCCCTTTTCCCATTTGCCGTTTTTTATGACTACGTCGCCTATAAAAGCATGGGGAGTGAACTTAAAGCCCTTGGGTACCGTTATACCGCGGAAGAAGCCGGCCCTGTCGAAGCCTTCTGCCCCGCCTGCGGTGGAAAGAAGCTCATATGCCACTTCAGCGTTCGTGGTCCCGCCTATGATGAGTATCGTTCCGTTTTTAAGAGCTTCCCTGACCTCGGGAAGCGAAGCTATGCCCTTCGCTATGAGCTTTTTTCCTGCTGCCGGTGTCAGATAGAACTGTATCGTTTTCATTGTCATATCCCTTCCTCATGTGATCTTCTGACCCGATTATATCATAAAGCGGCGCTCTAGGCAGCCGCTTTCATGCCTGTTTCCCATGGAATCCGAAGTTGAATAAAACCGCTGTTTTTATTACAATATAGTATAGTTATTCTGTCCTTGAGAGGAGACCGATGGAGACAGTTTTTTATTCAGCATCCGAGAATGATACCTTTGCTTTTGGGAAAGCCCTTGGAGAACTCGCGGGACCGGGCACGTTCATAGCCCTTAACGGGGATCTCGGCACAGGGAAGACCGTCATCGCAAAAGGCATCGCGGAAGGTCTCGGGGTCAGTGACAGGGTGACCAGCCCCACGTTCAATATAGTAAAGCAGTATGACGGCAGGTGCAGGCTTTATCACTTCGATGTTTACAGGATAAGCGATCCCGACGAGATGCACGAGATAGGGTTCTCTGATTACCTTGCCGGGGATGCTGTGGTGATAGCCGAATGGGCGGATATGATTTCGGATCTGCTGCCCGGGGAAAGGCTCACCGTCGGGCTGGAGTACGACGGTGACGGAAGGAAGATAACGCTTAAGGGCACGGAAAAGTATTCCGGGCTCATAGATGAGATCATAAGGAGGGCCGGACGTTGAAGATCCTTGCAGTCGAGACCTCCGGACAGGCCTGCAGCTGCGCTGTGGCCGAAGACGGAAAGGTAATTTGCGAGATATATCTCCTCGACAGCTTCACGCACTCGAGGAAGCTCATGCCCATGGTCGAGGAATGCCTGAAAAAGGCTGCCTGTGACGTAAAGGATATAGACGTATTCGCCTGTACTTCGGGCCCCGGGTCTTTCACGGGCTTAAGGATAGGGATCTGCACTGCAAAGGGGATGGCAGAGGCACTTCATAAGCCCATGGTCCTTGCGGGGAGCCTTGAGGTCCTTGCCCGTGCTGTGCCTCATGGCAGGGTGATATCCCTTATAGACGCAAGGAACGACAACGTATACGCAGGACTTTTCGCTGACGGTGTTTCATCCGGGAGCATGACGGGAAGATACGACGAAGTGCTGAGTGCCTTCGGGGCAGAAGCCGGAGATATCTTTGTGGGGGACGGCGCCATAAAGCAGAGAGACCGGATACTTGAGGCTGTTCCGGGAGCGGTGACAGCGGGTGAAGAATTCGCCTACCCGAGGGCAGGCGTACTGGCAAAGCTGGCTTATGACATGGCTCTTGAGGGAAAGACGGTGAGGCCGGCGGACGCCGAGCCCGAATATATGAGGCCTTCACAGGCTGAAAGAATGAAGAAAGACAATGGATGAAGTAAGGATAAGGACAGCTTCCGTAAGCGACATGTACGATATGTATGATATGGAAAAGGCCTGCTTCAGTGACCCCTGGGACCTCGTGTCGATAGGGGCGGAGCTGATGTTCGAAGATACATGTTACCTGATCGCAGAAAAAGAAGGCGCCCCGGTGGGTTTCGCGGGGCTGAGATACATATCGGGAGAGGTCCATATAATGAATATCTGCGTGCTTCCGGAATACAGAAGAAGAGGGATAGGCGAGAAGCTGCTCCTGGCCCTGATATCCAGGGGGGAAGGTAAAAACAGCGAAGGCTATACCCTTGAGGTAAGAGCAGGGAACGCGCCGGCGATAAGCCTTTATGAAAAGCACGGATTTGTCTCTTCCGGTATAAGGAAGGGATATTACTCGAACGGCGAGGATGCCGTGATAATGTGGAAAAAGGACCCGGAAGATGTTATTCAGGTATAAAGGGCTCGACATATACTATGAAAAGAGCGGCGAAGGGCAGCCTCTCCTGCTCCTCCACGGATGGGGATGCAGCATAAGGACGATGGATCTCTTCATGTCCCGCTATAGGACGTCGAGGACCGTGTGGGCGCTCGATTTCCCGGGATTCGGAGGGAGCTCATATCCCGACGGCGTATGGGAGGTGAGCGACTACAGCCTTATGACTGAGGAGTTCATAAGGACTCTCATAGGGGAGCCCGTCGACGTCATATGCCATTCCTTCGGCGGGAGGGTCATGATAAAGCTCGCTGCCGGACACCCGGAACTCGTTAAGAGGATCGTCTTCATAGACGCTGCCGGAGTGAGGAAGAAGAGGACCCTCGGATATTTCATAAAAGTATATTCATATAAGCTCTCAAAGGCGGCTCTTAAGAACAGGGCACTTGGAAAGATGCTCGACTTTCTTGGGATAGACTACAGGAAGAGGATAAGCTCTGCAGGCTCGGAGGATTACAGAGCTCTTCCCGACAATATGAAGGGGACTTTCATAAAAGTAGTGAACGAGGATCTTACGCCCTGGCTCAGGGATATAAAGGCTCCGTCGCTCCTTATATACGGAGAGAACGACAGCGACACGCCGGTATCCATGGCAAAGATCATGGAGAAGAAGATACCGGACGCGGGGCTGGTGATAATAGAAAATGCGGGACATTTCTCGTTTGCCGACGCGCCGGGCAGGGTGCTCGGCATCACGGATGTGTTCTTAAAGTGAGGGAATATGTGGGATACGGTTTTTCTGATACTGTCCATTGCCGGCATCAGCGCTGAATGCCTTCTGGCCTCGCTGACGCCCATCCACATGCTTCAGCTGGAGAGCTATCAGGCTCCGGGCTATCTCAGATGGCTCAGTGAAAGAGGCGTGAAGGGCTACTGGATCCAGGCAGCGGCTGCTGCCGTCTATCTTGCGGCCGTGATCGCAAGAGCCATGGGAAGCGCCATGGCGGCGGTCATCTTAACGGTGCTGAGCCTTCTGGTCGGTGCCTTATATATATGGAAGTCTAAGATAAGGGATGCCAAGAAGCCCCTTAGATATACCGCAAGGATAAAGAGGTTCATAGCCGCAGAGCTGTTCCTTCTCGTGATAGCCGCCATTCTGGCAGTCTTCACCGGTACGGCAGCCTACGTGCTCATTATGGCGGCGCTCCCGCTCTTCGTCCTTTTCGTGCACTACATGATGCTGCCTGTAGAGACGGCTGTAAACAACTGGTACAAGAGGGACGCGGAGAAGATGTTAAGGGCAAGGCCCGATCTTCTCGTCATAGGCATAACGGGGAGCTACGGAAAGACGAGCGTTAAATACATACTTGGCACGATTCTTAAAGAGAAGTTCAGCGTGCTGGTCCCGCCGTCCAGCTACAACACCCCCATGGGGCTTACGAGAGTCATAAGGGAACAGCTTGAGAGCGGGCATCAGATATTCCTTGCCGAGATGGGAGCGAGGCATGTCGGCGACATAAAGGAGCTCGTAGAGATGGTCAGGCCGAAGATAGGGATAATAACCTCTGTCGGGCCGCAGCACCTTGAGACCTTCTTTACAGTAGAGAATGTACAGAACACGAAATATGAGCTTATAGAGGGCCTGCCTGACGACGGGGCGGCGTTCTTCCCCGACGACAGCGGGACACTCGGTCTTGCAAGGCCTCTTTATGACCGCAGCATAAAAGCCAAGAAGTTCCTTTTCGGTGAGAGCGAAGACTGCGACGTCCGCGTGTACGACATAAAGACGGGGAGCTCCGGCAGCGAATTCACCGTGAAGATAAGGGATGCGGAGCCGTTCAGGGCAGCGACGAAGCTCCTTGGTACACATAATATAATGAACATCGCGGCGGGGATATCGGTCGCCCATTATCTCGGCATGAGCGAGGACGAGATAAAGGCCGGCGTTTCCCTGATAGAGCCCGTGGAGCACAGATTGCAGTTGATTCCGACTGGAAACGGTGTTAATGTGATAGATGATGCTTTCAACTCGAACCCGCAGGGCGCTGCTGCTGCCGTAGAGGTGCTCAGCTCCTTTGAGGGAAGGAAGATCATAGTGACGCCCGGTATGGTGGAGTTCGGGGAAAAGCAGGACGAGGTCAATGCCGATTTCGCGAGGAAGATCGCAGATAAATGCGATATAGTTTTCCTCATAGGGAAGAAGCAGACCGTGTCTATGTACAGAGCTCTTGCCGAAGCATCATTTAACATGGAGAACGTGCATGTCTGCGGCTCGCTTAATGAAGCGAGCGGCATGATGGGACCAATGCTCAAAGCCGGGGATACCGTACTTTTCGAGAACGATCTGCCGGATAACTATACTGAATAGAAGGAAAAGGACAAGTGAAGGATATAGGAGTATTTTTCGGCGGAAGATCTGCCGAACATGATGTTTCGATAATAACCGGACTGCAGCTCATAGAGAATATGGACAGGGAAAAATACAGGCCCGTGCCCGTATTCATATCGAGCGACGGCATCTGGTATACGGGCGATAAACTGCTCAACACGGCTTTTTACAGGAACTTCGATGAAAAGCAGGTGGAGAAGGTGTTCTTCAGCCCCGTGGCCGGGAACAAGTCGCTTGAGAAGGCGGGGTTCTTCGGCATAAAGGAAGTGGCCAGGATAGACGCCGCGGTCATAGCCATGCACGGCATGCACGGCGAGGACGGGACGCTCCAGGGACTGTTCGAGCTTGCTGACATGCCTTATACGTCGGCGAACGTTGCGGGAAGTGCGGTCTGTATGGACAAGATCATAATGAAGGCTGCCTGCATAGGCTTCGGCATACCGGTCCTCCCGGGCGTGGACTTCTTAAGGGACGAGTTCGAGAGCGACAGGGAAGGAGTGATAAGCGCCGTTAAGGAAAAATGCGGGTTCCCCGTTATAGTAAAGCCTGCGAACCTCGGCAGCAGCATAGGCGTATCGCGCGCCGACGATGAGGCGGAGTTCGAAAGGGCTGTGGCGCTTGCCGGGAGCTATGACAGGAAGATACTCGTCGAAAGGTTCATAACGAATCTGAAGGAGATAAACTGCGCGGTCCTGGGAGAGGGAGTGGACGTCATGACGGGCGTCTGCGAGGAGCCGGTGTCTTCGGGAAAGATACTCGACTTCAAGGACAAATACCTTTCGGGCGGCGGAAAGAGCGAGGGAATGAAATCGCTCTCAAGGAAGATCCCTGCTGAGATCCCGGAGGAGACGGATCTTAAGATAAAGGAGCTCTCTAAGAAGATATTCAGGAAGCTCGGCCTCAAGGGAGTAGTAAGGATAGACTACATGATAGACACGGACAGCAATGAGCTTTATTTAAACGAGATAAACTCCATCCCGGGCTCGTTCGCCTTCTATCTGTACGATCCCATAGGTCTGCCTTACAAAAAGCTCATAGACAGGCTGATCGACGGAGCCTTCGCGGCGATGAACGAGAAGAAGAAGAACAATTTCGCTTATGATTCGAGGATACTCGACAAGGTGACAAAAGGTGCTAAAGCGGGAAAGCTTAACAAATGATCTTTAAGTAAAGACCATATCATATAAGATCGGGGAGATGGATATGCTTAGTTTTGATTTTAACAATCTGTTCGAAGGCAGGATAGGCGACAAGGGGATAACCGCAGAGGAATTTGAAGCCGTCCTCAGGATGGCGCCAAAGATGCATGAAGGCATCGTTATCGACAGGCCCAACAGAAAATGGAGGGAGCTGCCCTACGTATCAAGAGAGCTCATAGAGGATATAAAGGCTACTGCCGGGAAGATCAGGGAGAACTTCGAAAGCTTCATAGTAGTAGGCATCGGCGGAAGCGCGCTTGGAGCCAAGGCGCTCTTCACGGGGCTCATGCATCCGAGACACAACGAGCTTCCAAAAGAGAAGAGGAATGCGCCCAAGTTCTACGTCACCGACAACGTCGACCCCGACGGGCTCAACGCCGTGCTCGACGTCATTGATATAAAGAAGACAGCCATAAATGTCATCTCAAAATCGGGAAACACCGTAGAGACAATGTCCCAGTTCATGATGCTCGCGGGAAAGATGCAGGAAGCAGGGATAAAGGATCTTAAGGACCGTATCGTGATAACGACAGACGTCGAGAACGGGAACTTAAGAAAGATAGTCAACGAGTACGGATTCAAGTCGTACGTCGTACCCGCAGGAGTAGGCGGAAGGTTCTCGGTCCTCTCAGAAGTAGGGCTCCTGCCGGCAGCAGTGCTCGGTCTCGACATAGACGCTCTCTTCAAGGGAGCTTCGGACATGGATAAACTCGCCTCAGACCCTGATGTTTTCAAAAATCCCGCATACATGTACGCTCTTACGCACTACGCGGCAATGAAGAAGGGCATGACGATCTCGCTCATGATGCCTTATTCCGACAGGTTGTACAACCTGGCTCTCTGGTATGTGCAGCTCTGGGCGGAATCGCTAGGGAAGAAATTCAACAAGGCCGGGAAGGTCGTGAACGTCGGGCAGACGCCCATGGCGGCCCTCGGAGTCACTGACCAGCACTCATCGGTGCAGCTCTTCACCGAAGGACCCTATGACAAGATCACGACGTTCATCGGGGTAGAGAACAACAACACCGAGCTCGAGATATCCGATGTCGACCTCAACATGTTCGACGCCGAATATCTTAAGGGACAGAGCTTCAACAAGCTGTTCGCGTCCGAAAGGGATGCCACGGAGTACGCCTTCAAGAAGGAGAACAGGGCGAGCCTGAGGATCAGGATGGACAAGGTCTCAGAGTACAACATTGCCGCAGTAATGTACATGCTCGAGGTAGCGGTGAGCGCCGTCGGACAGCTCCTTTCGATCGACGCGTTCGACCAGCCCGGAGTCGAGGCAGGTAAGATAGCGACCTTCGCGTATATGGGAAGGAAGGGCTACGAGGAGAAGTACAGGGAGCTCACATCCCCGATAGAGTCTGACCCGAAGCTCATAATAAAGATCTGAAAGAAATAACGTAAGCCAGGGACAGATGCTTTCTTTAAAGGCATCTGTCCTTTTTGTATGTTTTTGTATTCGAAGAGCTCTCCCGTATTTACACCGTATCAGTGGTCAAGGTACAATTGAGTTACAGGGAAAAAACCGAAAAATGAAAGGACGACTGTATTATGGAAAGCAGACTGATATATCCAAACAGACCTCCCGCAGAGCCTCCGATGCCGGAAAAGCCGGAACCCGGGAAAACAGGACTCTGGGGGGCGCATGACCCCGCGGTGTTCCGCGATCCCGAAGGCGGGAAGTATTTCATGTACTGCACGGGCGGGAACATCTTCAGGTCCGACGACATGGTGAGTTGGGAGTATATCGGAAAGATAATAGAAAAAGTGCCCGAAGAGGTATTCCGGTGGACGGGCAGCGACGGTCTGTGGGCTCCCGACATAATAAAGGTCGGGGACGAATACAGGATGTACTGTTCGAACTCCACCTTCGGATCACAGCGCTCAGCCATATATCTGGCTGTTTCAGACAGGCCGGAAGGACCTTTTGAATACAGGGGCATGGTGGTCAGGACCAACGGGAATTCCCCGGTCAACGCAATAGACGCCAATCCCATAAAGGATGCGCATTCGGACGACGTCTACATGGCCTTCGGCTCCTTCTGGGGAGGCATAAGGCTCATGAAGCTTGACTGCGAAGGGCTCGCAGATGACAGGTCGCTCTGTAAGGACGGGCGGACGCCGCTCTCGGCAATGGGCCCGCTTATCGCCTGCAGGCCCGACTGGACGACTACGGGTATCGAAGGCTCGTATATAAAGTACAATCCGAAGAACGAATACTATTATCTGTTCGCTTCATACGGTTCGCTTGCGAGCGACTACAATATACGTGTGGGAAGGAGCAGATATATAACCGGTCCCTATGTCGACATGAACGGGAGACCGATGACAGATGAAATCGATAACGATCTCAGGACAGGCTATATGATAGCCTGCGGCTACAGGTTCGAGAATTCGCAGGGATGGATGGGACCGGGACACAACTCAGTGCTCAACGATGATGGAGAATGGTATCTGATGAGCCATATAAGACCATATGCGGTAAACGGCCCGGTACTTTCGACCATGCATTTAAGAAGGATGGTGTGGAGCCCTGACGGATGGCCGATGGCTTCCCCCGAACCCTATGCCGGAGAGCCGATACAGCCTGTCCCTGCTTCGGAGATGACAGGCCTGTACGAATGGATAACGCTCATGCCGATGCTGCCGCAGAGCGTTATAGGATCTGCTCCGTTCGCGCTTATGGACGGAGGGAAGATGAGGCTGTCCGGATATGTGAAGGGATACTGGACGACATACGGGGAAAACGGCCTCATCGTCGAGATAGGAGGAGGGCACACCGTCACCGGCGCAGCGCTCACAGCCTGGGATCATGAGAACGACAGACCGACGCTGGTATTCACGGGAATAACGAATGAAGGCGTGGCAGTCTGGGCAAAGAAAGTGAAATAGGGAAAAAGACATATGAAAACGCCCCGGAAGTCTGATATGCTACCTGGGCGTTTTTGCTTTATCATGTGCTATCACTGTATCTCTATCCCGAAGATCTTCTGTCCTCTCGTTCCTACTACTATCATGTTCTCGAAAACAGCGGGAGTAGCTTCGATATTGGCTCCGAGCGAAACTGTTGAGAGCAGCTTTCCCGTCCTTCCCTCGACGAGATAGAGCGTGCCCTCGGAATCCCCTGCCACTATATATGACCTGCCTTCCTTATCATATACCGCAACAGGCGAGGACCAGGCGTATCTCCTCATCGGGAGACGCCATACTTCGTTTCCGGTCTTTGAGTCGAGCGCTACTAAAAGACCGCTCCTGACCCTCGGCGTCCTTGCTACGGGGAAGATGACGAGATCTTCTATCTCACCTTTCCCGACAGCCGGCGTGGCCTGTACCCCGCCCGAGACTCCGGCAACAGTGTTGCAGAAATAGGTCCTTATCCAGACATATTCGCCCGTAAGCCCGTTTATCTTGAATATCGGCACGTCAGCGAGCCTTAACACCCTGCTCGAGGTCCAGTGCAGCGAGGTGGCGATGTATATATAGGGTATCCCGTCCTCTATCCTCACGACAGGGGATCCGTTGGTATCGTCCTTTACATCCTGCGCCCAGATGAGCTCCATCGTGTTAACGTCTATGCAGAGGAGATTGCCGCCGTTGTCCGCTATATACATGTAATTCTTATAGAAAGCGGCGCTGTCCTCCATGCCGAGCCAGTACCTCTCCTCGGAGTTCCTTGGGGACGTATATCTGAACTTTAGGATCTCGGATGGTTCTATGCTCCTTCCTTCGTCCTTTGTGTTGAGCTTCATGGAGTAGATTATGCCGTTCTCCCCGGGCTGGAAAAGGAAGTCTGTCTTCCTGTCTATAATGACCGAGCTGTCATAGCCGTGGAACTTCCTTGGTGCGAAGGCGTCTCTACGTCCAAGCTCGTACAGCCTGCTCCTGTCAAAGAGGCTCGTGAACACGGCTCTTGCCGCGCCGTCCTCACCCGGCCCGTCGTCGCCTGCTCCCGACACGGAGAAATATCCTCTGGGATCAAGGGCGCCAGCTCCCTTGAACGGGAGCCCGTAGGAGACCGGATCCCTGGTGAATGAACCGTTCTCGATATCTATGAAATATACGTTGCCGTCCATCGTCGCGTATACGGCTTCGGTCACCCGCTCCTTATCCGTCCTTATATCGGTCTTTTTAATCATTTCGGGGGACCATCTTACTATAAGCGGCTGACCTGTCCAGCCGCTGCCGGTCCAGTAGCCTTTCCCGTATGTCTTCTCAAGCTTTCCGGTGGGGATGCTCCATTTTACGGCAAGCTCCTTCTTCTTTATATCGGCAGTTCCGTAAGAGCCCGAATCCCTTAAGTGATTCCCCCTGAAGGTCACGATGCCTTCAAGAGGCGAGTATTCCTCGTCCGGACTGAAGCTCACAGGCAGGCTCCGTTCATAGCGATCGACCGGCACCCCGTCGAGCTCCATCTCAGTCTTTATATCAAGGACCGAAGGCTTCGTTGCCTCTACGGCGTGGGGAACGCTGATCCCGTCATGTGTCTCTTCGAATGTAAAAAGAGAAGTGAACTTTCTGAAAAGCCTCAGAAAGAAAAGGCAGAACTCCGCGGTAGCCATCTTGAATATCCTGTAGATCCTGCTGGTCTTCACTTTTGAGCACCTCCTTGGTCTTATATATGGATTATACCATAAGGCCTGAACATATATATCACCAAAAGCTGATTTTAGGGCATATCAGTACTTGTAATAGGGCTTTACGGTTATGTATAATAAAGAAAATGAACTGTTTGTAAAGTCCACTGCATTTAATTTGAAAAATAGAAGCACAGTTATTATTATAATGGGGAGAAATGGATAATAACATGTATGAGAAATTTTTGAATTCCATTTCATCAGAGCATCTTATTGTGCCCGGCAGACGGATCGGTATCGCAGTGAGCGGCGGGGTCGATTCGATGGTTCTGATGCATATGCTTTACCGTTATACGGGAGGAGAGAATCTGTTCTGCCTGCATTTCGAGCACGGTATCCGCGGATGGGAGTCCGTGAGGGATATGGAGTTCGTAAGGGAGAACGCGAAAGCATACAATATACCGTTCATATGCGCAAGGATGAATGTCCCTGAAAGGATAATGGAGACCGGCGAGAATCTGGAAGCCGCGGCGAGGAGGTTCAGATATGCCTTCTTTGCGAACGTCTCCAAAAAATACGACCTTGCCTATGTGGCGACGGCCCACCATGCTGACGACGTGGCCGAGACCTTCCTTTTAAATCTTTTAAGAGGGAGCGGGATAGCCGGGCTTTGTGCCATGAGGTCGAAAAGAGAGCCCAACATCATAAGGCCCATGCTGGCGATAAGCCGCGACGAGATAGAGCGGTATGCCGAGGAGAACAACATCGCGTATGTTGCTGATTCGACCAATGATGATACCGAGTATTCAAGGAATTATCTGAGGAAGGAAGTCATCCCGAGGCTGAAGGAGATGAATCCGAATTTCGTCGAAGCCGTAAGAAGGACCACGGTGCTTCTGAGCGAGGATGAGATAGCGCTTTACAGGACAGAATCCCAGATATTCGACCATATAGCCTCCGACGTCAAGGACGGGATCGAATTCGATCTCGGACAGTTCAAGGAGCAGAACGTCAGCATACAGAGAAGGCTCTTAAGACACGCGATACTTAAGGTGACGGGCTCGCTCGTGGACGTGGAGCTCAAGCACGTCGACGCCGTGATAAGGCTGGCTGAGAGCGGAGGGACCGGAAAGAGGTTCATACTTCCAGGCAAGTTCTATGCCTATGTCGGATACGGCCAGCTGACTCTCGTAAAGGACAATGAGAAGATCCTCGACGGGACCGAGGCTCCCTTCGAGATAGGTGAGAGGATAAAGATAGCAGGACAGTACCTCGAGACGGAGGTCGTCCCGGCTCCCGCGTCGTTCCCGCCCCTGCACTCGCCTGTGCAGTATGCGGAATCGATACCTCTTGAGGGGGCTACCGTAAGGACGAGACGTTCGGGAGACGTTTTCAGGCCAGTAGGTATGCAGGAATACAAGAAGCTTTCCGACTGGATGATAGACGAGAAGATACCTCTAAGCAAAAGGGACAGCATAATACTGGTCGTTAAGGACAGCACGGTGCTGGTGATAACGGGGCACGCCATATCGGAGGATGCGAAGGTGCATCCCGGTTCCCAGCTCGCGGTAAGGCTCGAAGCCGTACCGGCTGAGGGACAGAGGACTGGAGGAAATGATGTCTGAGAAATGGATATTCAACGATATTGAAAAGATCCTTGTCAGTGAAGACAGGATAAAGGAAAGGGTATGCGAGCTCGCGGCCGCGATAAAGAGCGACTACAAGGACAGGGACATACTCATGGTAGGCATTCTCAACGGCGCGGTATGCTTCTACGTCGATCTTATAAAGGAGCTCGATCTTTACCTTGAGATGAACTTCATGAGAGTATCGAGCTACGGTGTAGGGACGTCGACCACCGGAGAGATAAGGATCATGTACGATCTTGAGGTCCCGCTCACCGGGAAGGATGTCCTCATAGTAGAGGATATAATAGACTCCGGCGTGACGATGCTCAACCTTAAGAAACTGCTCCTTAACAGGGGAGCGGCTTCGGTGAAGTCCTGCGTGCTTCTCGACAAGCCCTCAAGAAGGGTAGTTGACGTTGACGCCGATTACGTGGGATTCAAGATCCCCGACGAGTTCGTCGTGGGCTACGGGCTGGACTATGCCGGGAAATACAGGAACCTGAAGTTCATAGGCACGCTCAAGCCCGAAATATATATGAATGATTAACGGCGGTATCAGGCCGTTAAAAGGAGAACAAGGATTTGAAGAAACTTTTTAGAGGACCGGTCATATACATACTGATAATAGCAGCGATCTTCCTTCTTACACAGTCTTCGAGCCTCTTCTCAGCCGACACCGGCAAGAAGAAGGACTACTCGGAGTTCCTTCAGCTGGTCAAGGAAGGCCAGATAACGAAGATCAGCATCACACAGAACGACCTGGTCGCGATGAAGAAGGGGAGCGCGGTAAGCGAAAAGGATTTCCCTAAAAAATACGACTACAGCACCTATATACCGTCAAGCACCCAGTTTGCCGAGGATATGAAGGACATATTCGGGGATGACAAGACGTACGGCGGTATAGATATACAGTATAACCCTGTGCCGGAGACTTCCATCTGGCTGGAATTTCTGCCGCTCATACTTCTTATGGTCGGCTTCGGGGTCTTCTGGTTCTTCACCATGAACCAGTCGCAGGGCGGAAGGGCGATGAATTTCTCCAAGAGCCGCGCAAAGATGACGATAGGAGACAAGACCGGGAAGACCTTCGACGATGTGGCGGGAGCCGACGAGGAGAAGGAGGAGCTCCAGGAGATAGTGGAGTTCTTAAGGAATCCCCATAAATTCACCGAGATGGGCGCGAGGGTGCCCAAGGGAGTGCTTCTGGTAGGACCTCCCGGAGGAGGAAAGACGCTTCTCGCAAAGGCTGTGGCGGGAGAGGCGGGAGTACCGTTCTTCTCGATCAGCGGATCCGATTTCGTCGAGATGTTCGTAGGTGTAGGCGCTGCAAGGGTGAGAGACCTTTTCGACAACGCTAAGAAAAACGCGCCTTCGATAATATTCATCGACGAGATAGACGCCGTCGGAAGAAGGAGAGGAGCAGGGCTCGGCGGAGGACATGACGAAAGGGAGCAGACCCTGAACCAGCTCCTTGTCGAGATGGACGGCTTCCAGGTAAATGACAATATCATAGTCATGGCTGCTACCAACAGGAAGGACATCCTTGACCCGGCACTTCTGAGGGCCGGAAGATTTGACCGTCAGGTATATATAAACTATCCCGACGTAAAGGGAAGGGAAGGGATATTAAGAGTCCATTCAAAAGGCAAGCCGTTAGGGCCTGATGTGGATTTCGGGGTCATAGCAAGGACCACGGTAGGCTTCATAGGCTCCGATCTCGAGAACGTCATGAACGAGGCTGCGATACTCGCCGTAAGGAGAGGGAAGAACCAGATCAACATGACCGAGATAGAAGAGGCTATACTTAAGACCGTAGCCGGTCCAGAGAAGAAGAGCCGTGTCGTGACCGATAAGGACAAGCGCTGTACGGCGGTCCATGAAGTGGGGCATGCCCTTGTTGCCGCGTCGCTTCCCGGATGCGATCCGGTGCATGAAGTGTCTATCATCCCGAGGGGAATGGCGGCAGGATACACGATGACGCTTCCCGAAAACGACGACAGGCATGAGTTCAGAACGGAGATGCTCGACAACGTTGCGATGTCCCTCGGAGGCAGGGCAGCGGAGGCGGTCATCCTCGGAGATATAAGCACCGGAGCTTCACAGGATATCAAGCAGGCGACCTCGACGGTCAAGTCAATGGTCACCAAGTGGGGCATGAGCGATCTCATAGGTCCCGTATATCTAGGCGGAGAGGAAGAGGTGTTTATAGGCAGGGATTACGGAAGAGCCAAGGACATCTCCGACGATTTCGCGAACGAGGTAGACAGCGAGGTCAAGCGGATCATCAAGGAATCCTACGACAAAGCCGAAGGGATCATCAGATTCAATAAGGACAAGCTCTGCGAGATATCCGACATCCTCATAGCCGAGGAAAAGATAGAGGGAGAACGCTTCAAAACGCTCATCTCCGACGATATGCTCAGGCATGAGGCCCTTATCGCGGCGCACAGGCTCATCTCTGACGAGGCCAGGAGCGCTGCCCTCGTGACGGAAGAAAAGAAAGAGGAAGAGACTGTTTCACAAGAAGAGTGATCTGTATAAGAGCAGTCAAAGAGGCTCCATTTTGATATGCTCCCCATAAGGGAGACAGTGAAATATAAAAGATTTCAATGTCGACCTTATGGGGGTATTTTTATGGGACACAAGAGTAAATACAACGCAGAAGAGAAGCTGAAGATCGTGGAGGATTGCATGAACGGAAGGGACAATCCGAACCATGTTGAGACGTCAAGAGGAATAACAAAGAAAACG
>JAFWWA010000050.1 GCA_017523755.1 Christensenellaceae bacterium
ACGGAAGCTTCACTTGATGACTCCTGTTGAATACTATGAAAACTATTATGCGGCTGCATAAGAATACCGCCAGCCGACTGTGCGACTGGCGGCACAAAACTTTTTAATAATTCACTGTCCTCTTGACGGGTAGCACACCATCTTGTAAAAAAAGTGTTCCCCACCGGTTTTTTATGCCTTATCAGATATTCATCTCTATAGCCCTGTCTATATTCCTTCCCCTTAAAAACCTCACAAGCAGCATGATACACCTTGAAACATTGTCAGCCACCATCATCACCCATACTGCCTCAAGCCCTAAACCAAACAGATTTATCATAAGATAAGTCCCCAGTATCCTTATCCCCCACATGGAGATTATCGAGAAAAGGACAGGCGCTTTAGTGTCCCCGATGCCGTCGAATATTCCCTCGAGTATGACCAGGATCCCGTATACGGGCTCTGAGACCGCAACGATCTTAAGCACTGAAGCACCGAGCCTGATAACGGCATCATCCGGGGTGAATATACCCATAAGGCCTTCAGAGAAAATGAACAGAGCCGACCCCGCAGCGAACATGAGTGTTGCAGCCATAAGACAAACAGTGAATGCCAGATGTCTCAGTTTTTCTTTGTTCCTTTCACCTACGGCATTGCCTGCAAGGGTCGCCGCTGCCGACTGGAATCCATAACCGGGAATATAGAAAGCCTGCTCAGCCTGTATCGCGATGGTATGGGCAGCAAGAGGAATGACTCCGAGCTTTGCGATCATCGATGAGAACGCAACATGTCCGAAGCATATGATACTTCTTTTTACAGAGGCCGGTATGCCGATACCAAGGCATTTGGACATCACGTGCCTGTCATAATGAAGGCCGCTCTCCGTTATCATATACTCCCTGTTCCTCAAAAAGGCTACAAGCATCATCGTCCCGCCCATAACAAACGACGCTGCAGTCGCGATGGCGCATCCCGTGACCCTGAGCCCCGCTCCGGGAATACTGATGCCCAGTACGGTCCTCGATGGATAGATGAGGAAGAAATTCAGGACTATATTCACTATATTCATCGTGAGATTAGCATACATCGGGGTCTTCATGTCCGATACTCCGCGCAGGGCATTTGAGAAAACGACATTAGCGACCCTGAACACGAGAGGTATCATAGTGATGACGAAATACTCCGTAGCATCTGCCCTTATCAGCTCATCCCCGCCAAGCCATGCGACTATAAAAGGGGATACCGCAAGACACAGCACCGTAAGTATCAGGCCCATTACTATCGTTATGAAAACGGACTGCTGCCCTGCTTTCCTTACCGTTTCCCTGTCTCCCGCTCCATTTGCCTGGGCAGCGACCGACAGCACTCCTATGCCAAGAGCACCGGGAATGCTCATGACGAGCCAGTTAACAGTACCCGTAAGTCCTACGGCAGCTGAAGCTTCGGCTCCCATACCTCCTATCATGGCGGTGTCTATATAGTTGACTATGGTATTCAAAGCCTCCTGCAGTATCGCAGGCCATGCAAGATTCACTATCTCTGAAAGCTTATGTCTCGATTTTTCCACCTGTAGCATCTCCGTCAGAACTGATTTGGCGATATCAACTGTAATCATTATATTACAACAGGTATGTGTTGGGATATCCGCCCGGGGAAAAAGCCGATATGTTTATTCTCATATTCTGTCCTTACCACGGTATTCGTACCGCGGTTTTAATGAATTTGCCCTTTCCCGCTTGACACGGTTCATCAACTGTTGTATATTGTCCCAAGAACAGCATCGATGGGGAGGAGTACCCGGTCAGGTCTTATCAAGAGATGGCTGCATATGGTGCGAGCAGCCTTGGGACGGTCCGGCGAATGTAGCCCCGGAGCTTTGATCCGAAAGAGATCTTCTCAAGTAGGCGTCAACGTATCTCCTGCGTTAAAGGAGAAAGATATCGGTTTATCCTGTATCGGATGAGATCCCGTCCTTTCCGGCCGGGATGAAAATAGGTGGTACCACGGTCCCTCCGTCCTATTATCGGGCGGAGGGTTTTTATATCGGAGGACAAATGCTGGATAGATTCATAAACAGAGAAGCCTTCTCTTCATATGAGGAATTCAAAAAGGAGTTCAGGATCAACATACCTGAAAACTTCAATTTTGCCTTTGACGTAGTCGATGAATGGGCAAAAAGAGAACCTTCCAAAAAAGCCCTGCTCTATCTGGATGATCACGGGTTTGAAAAGGAGTTCACTTTTACCGAGGTCTCCCTGCTCAGCAGAAAGGAGGCTTCCTTCCTCGTATCCCTCGGGATAAAGAAGGGCGACCGTGTCATGACTTTCCTAAGAAGAAGATGGGAATACTGGATCACCGCTGTCGCTCTCCACAGGATAGGGGCTGTGCTTATACCCTCTTCAGTGCAGATGACGAAAAAGGACATCGCATACCGTGCCAACACCGCAGGCGTCAAGGCGATAATCGCCGCTGCCGATGATTACGCGATATCACAGATAGAAGCGGCTATGCCTATATGCGAGACCGTGGAAAATTTCATCCTTGCCGGCGCAAAACGCGAGGGATGGCTGGACCTTGACGAAAGCATCCTGTCAAGCGAACCTTATGATAAAGAAAGAGTCACGGTTAATGACGACCCTCTTATCATATATTTCACCTCGGGCACAACCGGAATGCCCAAGATGGTGGCCCACAGACAGACGTACCCCCTGGGGCATATAACTACCGCAAAGTTCTGGCATAAAGTCAGGGAAAACAGGCTCCATCTTACAGTTTCTGACAGCGGATGGGCTAAATTCGGCTGGGGATGCATTTACGGGCAGTGGATCTGCGGAGCTGAGATCCTCGGATATGACATGGATCGTTTCCATCCGGAAGACCTTCTGCGCGTCATAAGGACGTACAAGCCCGCTACTTTCTGTGTTCCGCCTACGATGTACAGATTCCTTCTTAAAGCCGGGATCGGCCCTTATGATTTCAGATCGGTAGAACACTGCACCACCGCAGGAGAACCTCTTCCCCCTGAAGTGTCCTCAGAATTCAAAAGGATCACAGGGCTCACTATCCATGAAGGCTTCGGCCAGTCCGAGTCGTCCGTAATGCTCGCAACATACGAATGGTTCCCTTCAAAACCCGGGTCTATGGGAAAGCCTTCACCTCTGTATGACATCGCCATAATAGACGCGAACAACAGGAGGCTGGGCATAGGCGAGACCGGCGAGGTCGTAGTTATGGGAATGGACAGATTCGTGCCTCCGGGACTGTTTGCAGGCTACTGGAGCAGCGACGGGATCGTTTCCCCTTACAGGGACGGCATATATCATCTTGGAGATATGGCCTGGCAGGATGAAGACGGATACTTCTGGTATGTCGGAAGGAACGACGACATGATCAAGTGTTCCGGGTACAGGATAGGACCCTTCGAGATAGAGAGCATACTCCTCACACATCCTGCAGTACTCGAATGCGCCATAACAGGCGCACCCGATCCTATACGTGGTCAGGTCGTAAAGGCGACGATCGTCCTTATGAAGGGATATGAAGGCTCCGATGAGCTTATCAAGGAGCTGCAGCAGTATGTCAAAAGCATGACTGCTCCGTACAAGTACCCGAGGATAATCGAATTTGTAAAAGAGCTGCCAAAGACCACAAGCGGAAAGGTCATAAGAGCTCAGATCAGGAACGATAATAAATAACGGGAAAAAAGAAGGTCTGAGATGCTGGTAAAACATCTCAGGCCTTTTGTTTCCGGTCAACGCTTAAAGTCAGAGCACCTCAAGCTTCCTTCCCGTGACAGTAAGTTCCTTTCCGTCATAATCTATAATAAGGTCTGTCCCTGGCTCAGGATCATTTTCTATTATATATCTCGCCGCAAGGGTCTCTGCCGATGACTGGACCAGCCTCTTTAACGGCCTTGCTCCGTAAAGCGGATCATATCCGACATCTATCAGATGTTCCTTTGCGGAAGCCGTGAGCTCAATCCTTATCTGGCGCTGTGCCAGTCTTGATGCGAGATCCTTTATAAGAAGATCCATGATGGCTCTGATGTTTTCCTTAGTAAGAGGCTTATAGAACACGATCTCATCAAGCCTGTTCAGGAATTCGGGCCTGAAGCTCCTCTTTAAAAGAGCTTCCACCTGCTCCTTTGCACTTTCGGTTATATCCCCGTTTTCATTTATCCCGTCCAGGATTATGTCGCTTCCGAGGTTCGACGTCAGTATTATTATGGTGTTCTTGAAGTCCACAGTCCTGCCGTGGCTGTCGGTTATCCTTCCGTCGTCAAGGACCTGCAGCAGCACGTTGAATACATCCGGATGTGCTTTTTCGATCTCATCGAACAGGACTACCGAGTATGGTTTTCTCCTTACGGCTTCGGTAAGCTGTCCGCCCTCATCATAGCCCACGTATCCCGGAGGGGATCCAATAAGCCTTGATACTGAATACTTCTCCATATACTCGCTCATATCGATCCTGATTATGTTCTTCTCATCATCGAAGAGCGCCTGGGCAACTGCCTTTGCGAGCTCCGTCTTTCCTACGCCCGTCGGTCCAAGGAACAGGAACGAGCCTGTCGGTTTTGTCGGATCCTTTATCCCTGCTCTCGAGCGCAGTATCGCATCGGAAACACGCTTCACAGCCTCATCCTGCCCTATCACCCTTTCATGGAGTATGCTCTCCATGTGCAGGACCTTTTCACGCTCGCCTTCCATGAGCCTTGCTACAGGTATCCCGGTCCAGCGTCCCACGATCCTTGCTATCTCATCTTCGGTTACGGCTACCCTTAAAAGCTTTTCCTTGTGTCCTTCTTTTTCCGAAGCATTCTCAAGTTCCTCAAGCTGTTTCTGAAGACCGGGCAGCACACCGTACCTAAGCTCTGCAGCCTTGCCCAGATCATATTCCCTCTGCGCCTTTTCCATATCCGCGTTTGCCTGCTCGATCTGCTCCCTTATCTTCTGTATCTTTTCGATACCTGCCTTCTCGTTGTCCCATTTTGCCTTCATCTGCTTGAACTTGTCTCTCATCTCAGCAAGTTCTTCCCTTATATGTTCAAGCTGCTCGCCCGAAAGCTTGTCATCTTCCTTCATAAGAGCCGTCTCTTCGATCTCGAGCTGCATGATCTTTCTCGATATCTCATCCATCTCGGTGGGCATTGAATTCATCTCGGTCTTTATAAGGGCACATGCTTCGTCGACAAGGTCGATAGCCTTGTCAGGCAGGAATCTGTCCGAGATATAACGGTTGGAAAGAGTAGCGGCCGCAATAAGAGCCCTGTCCTGGATCTTCACTCCATGGAAGACCTCATACTTTTCCTTAAGACCTCTTAAGATCGATATGGTATCCTCGACTGTAGGCTCGTCCACCATTACAGGCTGGAACCTTCTTTCAAGCGCGGCGTCTTTCTCTATATACTGTCTGTATTCGTTGAGCGTGGTGGCGCCTATGCAGTGCAGTTCTCCCCTTGCCAGCATCGGCTTCAGGATGTTCCCTGCATCCATAGCTCCCTCAGCCTTACCTGCGCCTACTATGTTATGGAGCTCGTCTATGAACAGTATGATCTTTCCGTCGCTCTTCTTGATCTCCTCGAGGACAGCCTTGAGCCTTTCTTCAAACTCGCCCCTGAATTTTGCACCTGCGATGAGGGCACCCATATCAAGAGAGAATATATCCCTTTCCTTAAGATTGTCCGGAACATCTCCCCTGACTATCCTCTGCGCAAGCCCTTCGGCTATGGCGGTCTTGCCCACGCCGGGTTCGCCTATAAGGCAGGGATTGTTCTTGGTCTTCCTTGAGAGGATACGGATAACGTTCCTTATCTCGTCGTCTCTTCCGATGACCGGATCGAGTTTCTGCCTTCTTGCCAGTTCTACAAGATTCTGTCCGTATTTTTCAAGAACGTTGTATGTATCCTCAGGCGAATCCGATGTGACTCTCGTATTGCCCCTTACGTCTTTAAGAGCATTAAGGAACATATCCTCCGCAAGCCCGCACTCGGCGAATGCCTTTAACACCGGCCTTGAGCCTTTTCTGAACAGGGCAAGGATGATATGTTCCACAGAAACGAATTCGTCTCCCATCCTCCCTGCCTGGGCTTCAGCCTCATTGAGCACACCTTCAAGCTCAGGCGTGACATACCTTGATACAGACTGCCCGCTGACTTTAGGAAGAGAATTGATATAGTCTTCCATAGTCCTTTTAAGCTTTATGTCATCTGCTCCGCTCTTTTTCAGGAGTTCCGGTATGAGCCCCTCTTTCTGATCCAGAAGGGCAAAAAGCAGATGCTGTTCAGTTATCTGCTGGTTCCCGAATTCCGCTGCCAACGTCTGCGCATTCTGTATCGCTTCTATGCTTTTCTGTGTAAATTTCTGTATGTTCATAAAGTCACGTCCTTTCCCCTACAGCGGTATACTGCACTTTTCCAGATATGTCCTGTACACCGATTCGGCATTGGCTGCTGCCGTATCCCGGTCATTAAGAGACCTGAAATAATACTTCAGCGCTTTATCGATAGTATTTATATACTGGGATATCTCGATACACAGATCATCTTCCGAGATACCCTCCAGATTCCTTATCTCCTTGACCATCCTGGTCCCGGAAAACGAGCAGTCCTTTCTTTTCAGATATTTCTCCTCAATGGCTGCCCACACAGCATAGAAGCATTCCATATAGTATCTCAGTTCTTCGCTCTGTGTACGGAGCGAGACCCTTATCTCTCCTATGACGCCTTCCCTGCCTGTCCTGAACAGTTCGACCGAATAGTTGACCGCAGGGTTGTACTTGTATGAGAGCATGGAACGCGTTCCCAGCATCGACCCTGAAGATCTTGTTACCGGAGCCATCACCCCGAAGCTTTCAATGATCTCCTGTATCTTGTCGAACATATCCCTTACCCTCATCTCAGGAGTCCTGTATTTGACATATTCCGCAAGGATATCGTTTATGAGGCCGGATCTGCTAAGTCCCAGCCGTGCTGCTTCCGAATCTATCCCTCTTATTATCTCTTCGCTCAGTATCAGCGAATACATATTCTTCTTCATATAACCTGCTCCTCTCTGCTGCAAATAAGATTATATCACCCTATATATAATTTGCAAGCCTTATTATATAACTTATATTGCAAATTATTTGTGAACAGGTCTTTTTCAGACAAAACAAAAAGGGCCCCGCGCCTTTATATATAAGGCGTGAGGTCCCTATAAAACGATCCGTTTCAAGGTCTTATGAGAGGAGAGAACTTTCTTTTATACTGTTCTCTTAATGCTTCTATCTCTTCAGAAGGAAGCTCTTTTTCCTTTCCCATAGTCCTTGCGATATAAAGCACCCTTGCTATCGATTCACAGCTCTCCATCCTTAAAAAAGCATCCCACACGGATGTCCCAACTGATACGGGACCGTGATTTGCGAGAAGGAATATGTGGTGGTCCTTCATTATACCCAGCGCGTTTATCCAGACATCGTCAGATCCCGGTCTGCCGTATCCTGCTACGGGTATCTCATCATAGAGGGCCCTCACCTCCGGGTACGCGTCTGACACTATCGGCTCATTCATGATCGCAAACGCAGTGGAATACGGAGCGTGCGTATGACATACGGATCTGATCTCCGGTCTTTCCTTGTATATGGCCGTATGCAGCCTCGTCTCCGACGAAGCTCTGAATATCCCGTTTTCCTTTATCTGTCTTCCCTCAAGATCGACTTCTACAAGCATATCAGGCTCTAGCAGCCCTTTGCAGATGCCGGTAGGGGTTATCAGGACCGTATCCCCGGTCCTTGCCGAGATGTTTCCCTCATATGCACTCACCATGCCTGAAGAATACATTCTCCTTGCGACATCGGTCAGTACCTCGCGTATATTGCTGTCTGTTTCCCTAACCAACATAACGACCTCCGGAAAAGGGTTATACTAAGGATCGCCCTTTCCTTTTTCCCTTCTTTTCCATTTTAAATAGATACACCTTTCCTTTCAATATCATAATCCTAAAAGACCTGTAATTAAGCCACTTACCAACATTATAGAGAACAAAAAGTTAGTCAATATCTTTAAAAGAATAATAAAACAATTATATCTTGCAACAAAGGTACAACTATTGTTGTAAGAATAATATGTTGACATTATAACAAACGATTTAGTATAAAAACAATCCACGCCCCTACACGGGGAGCGACTTCCATTGAGGCACTCACCCTCAACCCATCTCTTATTTCAATCCACGCCCTCTACACGGGGAGCGACTTGATAGAACAAGTTAAGTATGTGTTCCCATCTTTATTTCAATCCACGCCCCCTACACGGGGAGCGACTCCGTTCTCCAAGCATCTCTTTTTTCCTTATGAGATTTCAATCCACGCCCCCTACACGGGGAGCGACGAGATTGAAATCAGGGACATATCAATTTACAATGATTTCAATCCACGCCCCCTACACGGGGAGCGACATGATGGCACTCCGAACACCAATAGCCATAAGTTATTTCAATCCACGCCCCCTACACGGGGAGCGACGTGTACCGATATTTGACATCTCAGTATCAGCTGAATTTCAATCCACGCCCCTACACGGGGAGCGACTCGTGTGATAATCTTTTATACCTTTGCGACACGTATTTCAATCCACGCCCCCTACACGGGGAGCGACCAGATCCTTCTTGGCCATGTTTGCTGTGTTTTTCTATTTCAATCCACGCCCCCTACACGGGGAGCGACCA
>JAFWWA010000051.1 GCA_017523755.1 Christensenellaceae bacterium
TCACCGGGCTATGTAAGGAGGCTTATTCTTCTGAAAAGAAAAAGACGCCCGGCAGAAGAGCTTTCTGCTGAACGTCTCAAAACGGATAAAGAAGGATACAAATGGGCAGATTCCATCAGAATCTGTTAAACGTTCCTGCGTCTCCGAAATATGAGTTCACCGTGGTCTGAGACAATAACTGATGTCTTAAGTATCATCGCCAAAAATGGGAGCAAACAGACTTCTTATACTCCCTCATTTTCGATTTTTTGTCTCATTCATTAACTATTGTCTCAGTATTAACTACTAAATCCCCGATAAAATCCCTGATTCGCCATCAAAAACCGTCAAAGATTCACGGGCATAAAAAAGACCCCGGAAATGGCGTATTTCCGGGGTTTTTCGACTCTTGTTGGGTCTGATTAACGCTTCGAGAACTGAGGTGCTCTGCGCGCGGCCTTTAAGCCGTACTTCTTTCTCTCTTTCATTCTCGGATCTCTTGTGAGGAACCCTGCCTTTTTGACAACAGGTCTTAAATCAGCATTAGCTTCACAGAGAGCCCTTGCTATACCGTGACGGATAGCTCCGGCCTGCCCTGTATAACCGCCGCCTGTAACGGTAGCCACTACATCGTAGCTTCCGAGGGTCTCAGTCAGAACGAGAGGGGAACGGACGAGCATCTTTAAGGTCTCATATCCGAAATACTCTTCGATATCTCTTTTATTGATCGTTATATTTCCGCTGCCGGGCAGGAGTCTGACACGGGCAATGGATTTTTTTCTTCTACCGGTACCTAAATACTGTTCCATTTATGTTTCCTCCTTGGCTTAGAGCTCGATGGTCTCAGGCTGCTGTGCCTGCTGCTTGTGCTCTGCACCTTTGTAGCAGTGGAGCTTCTTGATCATTTTTCTTCCGAGTATGGTCTTCGGGAGCATCCTGCGTACGCCTTCGTAGAAGAGAAGATCGCTCTTGTTTGCCATCATTTCCTTGTACGGAGTCTCCTTTAAAGAACCGACATATCCGGAATGTCTGCGATAGAACTTATCGTTCAGTTTGTTTCCCGTAAAAACAAGTTTATCTGTATTAAGCACGATGACATAGTCACCGCAGTCAACATTAGGTGTATATTCAGGCTTGTTCTTACCGATAAGGATAGTCGCTACCTGGCTTGCCAATCTGCCGAATGTTTTTCCTTCAGCATCTACGACATACCATTTTTTAAGAACTTCGCCTTCTTTTGCCATGTATGTTTTCATTAGGCTTTCCTTTCAAAGAATCAATATTTGCGTATCCTCGGATCGGGGCCGTGATCAAAGGTCGTGCATTGTTTATTTTATATTCTTAAAAGTTCGGTGTCAACGGTTTTATCTGAAATTTTTGATACTCCTCAATAAGACCGGTGTCATCGGGCTCTTTAAGGTCCTCGTCATAGAGCACCTCCATCATGGTGAGCCCTTTAGCGGGCATCGTCTTTCCCACTAGCACTCTGTCCTTTTTTATGAACGCATCCTTTATAACTGAAGGCTCAAGCTTCCCTGACCCTATGTCGGCAAGGGTCCCTGCTATTATCCTAACCATGTTGTAAAGGAACCCGTTTCCCCAGATATCTATGAGTATATATCTGTCCTTCCTGGTTATCTCAGCTTTATATATGATCCTTTCGGTCGTTTTTATATCGCTCCCGGCACTTGAGAACGCGGTAAAATCATGTTTTCCAAGAAGATCCTCCGCTGCTTTTTCCATCAGCGCGTCATCAAGGCTGTAATACACATGGGCCGAATACCTATTTAAGACCGCGTTGTCATGCACATCGTTATATATGACATATCTGTAGTGCTTTATCCTGGCGTCAAGCGTGGCGTGGAATCTTTCAGCTGCCTCCTCTGACTTTCTTATCCTTATGTCGCGGGGAAGCTTGGTATTGAGCGCGAACGCTATCTTCTCGGGCGGTATGCTGCATCCCGTGACAAAATGAGCGGTCTGTCCCAGCGCGTGTACTCCCGCGTCTGTCCTTCCCGCTCCCTGAACGCACACCTTTTCTCCGCTCACGAGCTCCCAGGCCTCCTCTACGACCTGCTGGACGCTCAGCGCGTTCTTCTGTCTCTGCCAGCCGCTGTAGCCGGTCCCGTCATATTCTATTATGAGTTTGATCTTTTTCATCAGTATCCAAGCGCTATCACGATCACGACGAGCCCCACTGCGGCAAAAGCAAAGAGGTCTCTTTTATGGAAGTGCGACACCCTCATCTTCGTCCTTCCCTCGCCGCCGTTATAACACCTTGCCTCCATGGCGAGCGCTAGATCGTAGGCTCTCCTGAACGCAGACACGAAAAGCGGGACGAGCAACGGGACCAGGGCCTTGGCCTTCTTTATGAGGCCGCCCTCTTCGAAATCGGCTCCCCTTGCCGTCTGGGCCTTCATGATCTTGTCCGTCTCTTCAAGGAGCGTAGGGATGAACCGAAGGGCGATGCTCATCATAAGAGCTATCTCATGCACCGGGAACCCTATTTTACTCAGCGGCTTGAGCAGCCTCTCAAGAGCCGTCGTGAGCTCCATCGGCGAAGTGGTGAGCGTCATCATGGTGCTCGACAAAACGAGCAGCACCAACCTTACCACGGTGATGACAGACTGCCTTAGACCCTCAAGAGTTATCTTAATGAAACGCCATTCAAATATGACCGTCTCCCCGCTTATGAAGAAAAGGTTTATGACGAACGTGAAAAGGGCGATCGGAAGTATCGGTTTTATCCCGTTATATACAAATCTTGCCCCCACCTTCGATATGACGGCGGTCAAAACGAGCAGCGCCGCAACACAAAGATATCCTATATATGTATGGACGAAGAATATGATCACTATCAGGACCAGCGTCAGTATCAGCTTTGTCCTCGCGTCCATTTTATGTATCGGGGATTCGCCCGGGAAATACTGACCGAGAGTGATATCCTTAATCATCTTTTCCTCCCAGCAGTTTCTTAAGCTCCCTTATAAGGGCGTCCTTCGTTATTATCTCCCTGTCTATATCTATTCCCCTGTCGCGGAGCTTCTGTATGACCTTGCCCGTCTCGGGAAGGTCGAGGCCTGCTCTTTTAAGATGCCCGTATCTTGAGAACACCTCATTGGGAGTTCCGTCAAGATAGACCTTGCCCTGATAGAGCGCTATGACCCTCGTCGAATATTCCGCAAGATCATCCATATTGTGGGAGATCATTATGACCGTCTTCCCGCCGCGGTTAAGGTCCCTTACCATCTCCATGAAATCCTGCCTGCCTATGGGATCGAGACCGGCTATCGGCTCATCGAGTATGAGTATCTGCGGATCGGTAGCGAGCACTCCCGCTATGGCTACCTTCCTCTTCTCTCCTCCCGAGAGCTCGAACGGGGATTTTTCCCTGAACGTCTCATAATCCAGCCCGACAAGTTCCATGGCTTTCCTTACCTTAACGGCGACCTCATCCTCTGTGAAGCCGGCCTTCGTGGGACCAAATGCTATGTCCTTTTCCACGGTCTCCTCGAAAAGCTGGTATTCGGGATACTGGAAGAGCACGCCTATCTTCCTTCTGAGCTTCTTCTTGTCATAGCCCTTCTGGTTTATGTCTTCCCCGTCAAGATATATCTTCCCGGCGGTAGGCTTTATAAGACCTGCTATGAGCTGTATAAAGGTGGACTTGCCGCTCCCGGTATGTCCGATAAGACTCGTGAAGCTGCCGTCATCTATCGTAACGCTGATATCTTCCAGGGCCACGTGTGAGAACGGGGTGCCCGGGGCATATTCAAATCTTAATCCTTCTGTAGTGATCGGCATATCCCCTCCACAAGCTCGTCTACCGTGAGCGCCTGACCTATATCGAAGCCCTCGTCCTTAAGACGGTATGCGACATCCGATGCGAACGGGGGTATGAGCCCCGCCCTCATAAGAAGATCCCGTTTCCGGAATATCTCCCCCGGAGTGCCCTCGTCCTCTATCCTGCCCTTTATCATTACGACGACCCTGTCGGCGTCGACGGTCTCTTCCATGAAATGCGTTATGAGCACGATAGTCTTCTTTTCCACCTTGTTAAGGTAGTTTATAGTAGCCATGACTTCCTTGCGTCCCACGGGATCGAGCATGGAAGTCGATTCGTCAAATATTATGATCTTCGGATCCATAGCAAGCACGCCGGCTATGGCTACCCGCTGCTTCTGTCCGCCCGACAGCATATGCGGGGATCTTTTTCCGAAATCCCCCATATTGACCATGTTGAGCGCCAGATATACCTTCTCTATTATGTCTTCCTGCCTGACGCCGAGGTTCTCGGGTCCGAAAGCCACATCCTCCTCGACCACGGTGGCCACGATCTGGTTGTCGGGATTCTGGAAGACCATCCCTGCGGAACGCCTTATCTCTATGACGTTGTCCTCCTCCGATGTATCGAGCCCGTTCGTGAACATCTTTCCTTCAGAGGGCACAAGAAGAGCGTTTATATGCTTTGCCAGAGTGGATTTCCCGCTGCCGTTGTGTCCGAGCACGGCAACGAATTCCCCTTCGCGCACGCGAAGATCGACGCCGTCGAGCGCCGGTCTCTTTGGTGTCTCTGTCTCGTATCTGTACGTCAGTCCTTCAGACCTTATGATCTCTTCCATATGTTCCTCTCTGGCTTTTTTCCGTAAGAGACGGTTCTAGGTAATTATACAACATAAAAGGATATAAAAAAATAAAACTTTGGAGGTAAGTCCAAAGTTTTATTCATCAGCTGATCACACGAGCTCAAGGATGACCATGTCAGCCGCGTCGCCGCGTCTCTGTCCGAGCTTCAGCATCCTGGTGTAGCCGCCGCCCTGACCTGTCTTTTCCTTCTTCTCGGCATATTTGGGAGCGAGATCTCTGAATACCTTTTCGATTACAGGATGCCTGTTCTCATTCTCACGCTTCTTGTAATTGTACTTGGATTCCTTATCTCCCTTTGCCAGCGGGATGTCATAGAGATATGACATGAGGTCGCGCCTTACTGCAAGCTTTTCAGCAGAGTCGACTGTGAATTCCTTCTCGACCTTGTTTCCCTTATCGTCAAAAACAGACTTTGTGACAGTAACGTTCTTATCATATACGCGTACGGCTTTGGCAATGAGCTTCTCAGCTTCTGCCTTTACGGCCTTCGCTCTCGTCTCTGTAGTAGTGATCTTCCCGTTCCAGATAAGCGCTGTAACCTGATTGCGCAGAAGCGCTTTTCTAGGAGCAGAAGCTTTACTAAGTTTTCTGATTTTAGCCACAGCTTAATCCTCCTCAGTTGCTCTGACGCAGATGGAGCCCCATCGAAGCCAGCTTCTGCTGAACTTCATCAAGTGACTTCCTGCCCAGATTGCGTACTTTCATCATTTCTTCCTCATTCTTCTGGATGAGTTCCTCGACTGTATTGATCCCGGCCCTCTTCAGGCAGTTGTATGAACGGACCGAAAGATCAAGTTCTTCTATCGTCGTATCGAGCTGTTTTTCCCTCTTCTCAGAATCCTTGACGACCATTATCTCGACGTCATCGGCCTGATCGGTGAGCTCCGTGAACTGTGTAAGATACTCTGTGAGGATCTTGCTTGCAAGGGATACGGCCTCTCCGGCAGTTGTCGTCCCGTCGGTCCAGACCTCAAGCGTAAGGCTCTCAAGGTCGGTCCTCTGCTCCACTCTGGTCTCATCGACAGTGAAATTCACCTTCGTGACGGGAGTGAACAGGGAATCTACCGGTATGACTCCTATCTGTATGTTGGGAGTCTTGTTATTGTCGGCCAGTACGTATCCGCGGCCCCTCTCCATCGTCATCTCGATATGGAGAGAAGCGCCCTCATCAAGAGTAGCGATATGCAGCTCGGGATTGATGATCTCGACCTCAGAGTCGTGCACTATATCACCGGCTTTGATCTCACAGGGGCCCACAGCGTCTATGACGAGGGTCTTCTGCGCATCCGAGAACATCTTTGCGCGGATGAGCTTGATATTGAGCACGATATTGGTAACATCTTCCCTGACACCCTGGATAACTGAAAATTCATGCAGTATCCCGTCGATCTGTATACTTGTTACAGCCGCACCGGGCAGGCAGGAAAGGAGTACTCTGCGAAGCGAGTTTCCTATTGTGATACCGAAACCTCTTTCGAGGGGACGCATAACAAATTTAGCATATTTCCAATCGGCACTATGATCGATACATTCTATTGTAGGCTTCTGAAATTCCAACATAAAATTCCCCTCTCAATAAGCTGACTCTTACTTCGAATACAACTCGACGATGTTGTGCTCTTCGACGGTGAGATCGATATCGTCTCTCTCGGGCAGAGCAACGACTGTACCTTTAAGCTGATCAGGCTCAAATGTAAGCCACTTCGGCATCGGTCTTGCTTCTGCTTCCATAACGGCTTTCATCATGGGAGACTTGAAGCTTGACGCCTTGACAGCGATGACATCACCGGTATTCACGCGGAATGAAGGTATGTCGACTTTCTTTCCGTTTACGGTGATATGTCCGTGCATGACGATCTGTCTCGCCATAGCCCTGGACTTGCCGATACCGAGACGGTATACGACGTTGTCGAGTCTTCTCTCACAAAGAACGAGAAGAGTAACGCCTGTAGCGCCTCTGACTTTGGATGCTGTCTTGAAATATCCTCTGAACTGGCCTTCGAGCATACCGTATGCTCTCTTGACCTTCTGTTTCTCTCTTAACTGGATTCCGTACTCTGAGAGCTTCTTTCTGCGGGCACCGTGCTGTCCCGGAGCAGACTGACGCTTCACGAACGGGCAATTGACCGAATAGCAGCGATCTCCCTTTAAAAAGAGCTTAGCTCCTTCTCTGCGGCAGAGGCGGCATACGGGACCTGTATATCTAGCCATAATGCTTGACCTCCTTAAATTCTTCTGCGCTTAGGCGGGCGGCAGCCATTGTGCGGGATCGGTGTCACGTCCTTGATGAGCGTGATGCTGAGGCCTGCTGTCTGAAGTGCTCTTATAGCTGCTTCACGGCCTGCACCGGGTCCTTTTACAAAAACTTCCACTGTCCTGAGACCATGCTCCATAGCTGCCTTTGCGGCAGTCTCTGCAGCCATCTGTGCGGCGAACGGAGTGGACTTCCTTGATCCCCTGAATCCGAGAGCGCCTGAGCTGGACTGTGAGAGAGCATTTCCCTGCATATCCGTCATAGATACGATTGTGTTGTTGAAGGAGGAATGGATATGGGCCTGACCGCGCTCAATATTCTTCTTCTCTCTACGTTTTCTCGTAACAGTTCTTCCTTTGGGTGGCACTGTTCATTCCCTCCTTATTTCTTCTTTCCGGCAACAGTCCTTCTGGGACCTTTGCGGGTTCTGGCGTTCGTCTTGCTGCGCTGTCCTCTTACGGGCAGGTTCCTTCTGTGACGGACTCCTCTGTAACAACCGATATCCACCAGTCTCTTTATATTGAGGCTGATCTCTCTTTTCAAATCTCCCTCAACGAGAAGGTGGGTCTCGATATAATCTCTGATCTTGCCGGCATCATCTTCCGACAGATCCTTTCCTCTAATATCCGGATCAACACCGGTTTCAGCCAAGATCTTCTGAGATGTAGGCAGACCTATGCCGAAAATATATGTAAGGCCTACTTCTACACGCTTATCTCTGGGAATATCAATTCCTGCTATACGTGGCATTTGATTTCTTACCTCCGAGGTATTCTATATACAGCTTTCTTATTCAGATGATTACGCCCTTTTTCAAGATCCGGTCGTCGCAACCTTGACCGTATCCAGCCGCTGAAATCGGTAATAACTTTCTAATTAAATAAGCTGTTTTATCCTTGAACTTGCTTGTGCTTGGGATTTGAGCAAATGACCATGACCTTTCCTCTTCTCTTGATCACTTTGCACTTCTCGCACATTGGTTTTACTGACGGTCTGACTTTCATTTCAGGGCCCTCCTTTTCTTCAAGCGCACCTTAATATTTTATCTAATAAATCCGCTTAATGCAATATTTTTCTTGAAAAATGTGAGATCATATAAGGATCACTGTTCAGCGTTTGCCTCTCCAGATTATCCTTCCCCTCGTAAGATCGTAGGGCGAAAGCTCTACTCTGACCTCATCGCCGGGGAGTATCCTTATATAATTCATCCGAAGCTTTCCGGAGATATGAGCCAGGATCTTGTGTCCGTTCTCCAGCTCGACCTCGAAAGACGCATTGGGATATGCATCCGTAACTACTCCGTCGACTTCAATCACATCGCTTTTTGACATCTGATTACTGTTCCTCCGTTATCCCGTCTCCCTTTTCAGTCAGCACCGCGATGGCCTTCCTGATATCGGAGTCGGTAACATTCATACCCTTTAAGAGTTTTTCCTGTAAAGCTGCATCTGTCTTGGGTGTCAGTCTCAGATGCTTGAGCTTCTTTTTCTTGGGATTTTCGATCCTTCTTATATCCCCGTCAGCGACATATACGTATTCGCTGTCGATGACTTTTACTATAAGGAGGTATCTTTTCCTGTCCCTTCCGGCTGAAGAACAGCAGAGCATCCCCTCGACCGGAGCATATTTCACTTTCTGTCCTCCCATTTGAATCCCGGCAGGGTGAGTATCTCGGGCAGTCCGTCCGTTATGACGATCGTATTCTCATACTGCGCCGAATACTTCCCGTCCTTCGTCCTGGCCGTCCAGCCGTCGTCATCAAACGAGACTTCCTTGCTCCCGAGGTTGATCATCGGCTCTACCGCGATCGTCATGCCGGCTCTTAATACCGGTCCCCTGTTCCTGGTGACGTAGTTGGGCACTTCGGGATCTTCATGCATCTCCTGTCCTATGCCGTGACCTACGAACGGCCTCACGACCGACATGCCATTGGCTTCCGCATATGTCTGTATCTCTCTTGAGATATCTACGATCCGGTTGCCGGGCACTGCTTTTTCTATTCCTCTGAAAAAGCATTCCTTCGTGACATCGATCAGTTTCTGTGCGTCCGGGCTTATCACGCCTATCCCGACAGTCCTTGCCATATCCGAGTGGTAGCCGTGGAGTATGACTCCCAGGTCCACCGTAAGGATGTCTCCGCTTTTAAGCTTCCTTTTCCCAGGTATACCGTGCACTATCTCATCGTTCACACAGGAACAGATGGATGCCGGGAAACCTTCATAGTTGAGGAATGACGGTATCCCCTTAAACTTCAGGATCTCTTCATATGCTATCCTGTCGAGTTCCTTCGTGGTGACGCCTTCCCCCGCGGCAGCCAGCACAACATCCATCACGTGTGCAGCTACCCTGCAGGACTCCCTCATCTTATCGATCTCAACCTTGCTTTTTAAAGTAATCATACAAGCTTCCTGTCCAGGATCTCGGTGATCTTCTTTTCGATCGAATCGACCGTGTCGTCCGCATCTACCGTATAAAGCAGGTGCCTCTCCTCAAAGACCTTCTTTATGTTGCCCAGAGTCTCAAGGTATACCATATATCTCGCCTTGATCGTCTCGATCTCATCATCGGATCTGTGATACAGCTCACCGCCGCATTCATCGCAGAAATTGTCTTTATACAGCTTAGTGGAGAATACCTTCCCGCACTTTCTGCAGACCTTTCTTGTTAGCATACGAGCGGTCACCAGCTCAAGGGGCGCCTCGAGCTCTATGACCGCGTCGATATCAGTTATCTTAAGGAGTGCTGTCGCCTGGCTCTCCGTTCTCGGGAAACCGTCGAACAGCGCTCCTCCGTAACTCTCAAGGAGTTTCTTTTCCACCATGCCGATTATCACGGCATCGGGTACCAGCTGACCTTTGTCGATATAGCCCTGGGCCAGTTTTCCAAGGTCAGTGCCGGCTCTCATGTTCTCCCTCAGCATATCACCGGTGGAGATATGCATCATCTCATATCTTTTGACTATCCTTGCCGCCATGGTCCCTTTTCCGGAACCCGGGGGGCCTATGAAAATGACGTTCATAAGACCTCTCTGCTCTTATTTCAGGAAGCCTCTGTAATGCCTGAGCATCAGCTGGCTCTCAAGAGTATCGACAGTCTCAAGCGCAACGCTGATCATGATCATGAGGCTCGTTGCCGAGAAGACGTTGGAAAGTCCCGCTACCGAGAACAGCGTAGGTATCGCAGCGATGAGGGCCAGGAACAGAGCTCCGAAGAACGTTATCCTGGAGAGTATCCTCATAAGATAATCGCTCGTCGGCTTGCCGGGCCTTATACCGGGGACATATCCTCCGTACTGCTGGAGGTTCTTGGAGACATCAACGGGATTGAAGGCTATCTGCGAATAGAAATATGTGAAGCCGAATATGAGCAGCGCATAGATCACCGCATAGACCGCCGTCCCGCTTCCGAGATACTTCGTATACCAGGCATAGAAAGCGCTCTCAGGCCAGAACTGGGCTATCATGAGAGGGAACTGTATGAATGTCACCGCAAAGATTATCGGCATGACTCCGGACTGGTTCACCTTCATGGGTATGTAGGTGGACTGACCGCCGTACTGTCTTCTTCCGACGACCTTCTTTGCGTACTGTACAGGTACTCTCCTCTCGGCTTTCTCGACCATCGTTATACCTACGATGACTCCTGCCACTACGATGATGAGTATCGCGAGCACCCACCAGGGGGTGGTCCCGTTGAATACTGCCGTCATAAGGGCAATGACCGTCGTGGGCACGTTCGATACTATTCCGACGAAGATTATGAGCGAAATGCCGTTCCCTATTCCCCTGTCATTTATCTGATCGCCGAGCCATACGACGAGAGCCGTACCGGCTGTGAGGCACAGTATGACAGTGATATAGTTCATGACCTTGCCGAAGCCTGTCGCGCTCTCAAGAAGAGCGCTGTCTCCGAGCATCATGAGTATGCCTACTGCCTGGACGACAGCAAGACCAATCGTGACGTACCTTGTGATATCCGCGATCTTCTCCCTGCCGTCATCTTCCTTGCTCATCCTCTCAAGAGCGGGGATCGCTATCGTGAGAAGGTTCATTATGATAGAAGAGTTGATGTACGGCTGTACTCCGAGGGCGAATATCGTCATGTTGGACAATGATCCTCCGGAGAATAGGTTGAGGAACCCCAGAAGGTCGTAATTCTTGACCTGATCTGCGATATAGGTAACGTCTACGCCGGGGACAGGTATGAAGCAGCCTATCTTATATATGAGCAGGATCAGAAGCGTGAAAAGGATCTTGCTTCTGATCTCCTTGGTCTTCCAAGCGTTGACTATAACTTTGAACATTTACCTTACCACTTCGACAGTCCCGCCTGCAGCCACGATCTTCTCTTCAGCTGCCTTCGTGAACTTTGCCGCCTTAACATTCAGTTTCTTTGTAAGTTCGCCGTCTCCGAGCACTTTCACTCCGTCCTTGATCTTCTTTACGAAGCCGACATCATGAAGGAGCTCTGCTGTGATCTCTGTTCCGTCTTCGAAATTCTCGAGGTCAGCGATATTGATCTCGGAATACTCCCTGCGCCATACGTTCTTGAATCCGCGTTTGGGAAGCTTACGGGAGATTGGCATCTGTCCGCCCTCAAAACCGGGACGTACACCGCCGCCGCTTCTTGCCCACTGGCCTTTCTGACCTCTGGTGGACCTTACGCCTATACCGGAACCTACTCCTCTTCCGACTCTCTTCTCTTTTTTCTTCGATCCGGGAACCGGGCTTAATTCATGTAAATACATATTGCTTCCCCCTTATCAGATTTCTTCGACCTTAACAAGGTGTTTGACTTTGAAGATCATTCCTCTGATAGCTGCATTGTCTTCCTTAACAACTTCAGAATTCAGCTTGCCGAGACCGAGGGCGCGGACTGTAGCTACCTGATCTTTCTTGCAGGCAATAGTACTTTTCACCAGTTTAATCTTAAGTTGTGCCATAGTCCTCACCTCTTATAAAGTGTTGTCAAGGGATACTCCGCGAAGTCTGGAATACTCCTCGACAGTCTTGAGCTTTTTAAGGCCATCGATAGTAGCTTTAACTGCGTTTATGGGATTGGTGGTACCGTAGCATTTAGCCTTGATATCCTTTATCCCTGCGAGCTCCAGCACTGCACGTGCGGAGTTTCCTGCTATAACGCCAGTACCTTCGTTGGCGGGAAGGAGCAGCACGTCAGCAGTATTGAATCTTCCGTGGATCTCATGAGGGATCGTCGTCCCGTGCATGGAGACCTCGATAAGATCGCGCTTGGCCTGTTCGGATGCTTTTCTGATAGCCTCGGGTATCTCTACCGCTTTTCCTATCCCGCAGCCTACATGGCCGTTCTCATCACCAACGACTACAAGTGCGGAGAATCTCATGTTCCTGCCGCCTTTTACGACCTTGGCTACGCGGTTGACTGAAACCAGTCTTTCCTGTAAATCAAGTGTAGATGCATCTATACGCTGCATGGCAGAACCTCCTTAAAATTCTAGACCGGCTTCTCTTGCGCCGTCAGCAACAGCTGCTACACGCCCGGTATAAAGGAATCCGCCCCTGTCGAACACTATGGCGCTGATCCCCTTTTCAAGGGCACGCTTACCTGCTATCTCACCGACATACTTTGCGGCCTCGACCTTGTTCATCGAAGCAACGTGCTCAGCTATGTCCTTTTCCACCGTAGAAGCCGCAACGATCGTCGTCTGCTTTACGTCATCTATGATCTGTACATAGATGTGCTTCGAGCTTCTGAATACGCTCAGCCTCGGGCGCTCTGCCGTACCATGGATACGGTTGCGTACTCTTATATGACGACCTTCACGGATGCTTTTTCTATCTATATTGTTCTTCATTATCTATTTGCCTCCATTACATTCCCGACTTGCCGACCTTGAGGTGTATCGTCTCGCCTCTGTAACGAATTCCTGTGCCGTGATAAGCATCAGGCAGTTTCTTCTTCTTGATAAGGTCCGCAAACTGTCCGACTCTCTGCTTGTCGCATCCCGTCACTACTATAGCTGTCGGGGATTCGAGGCTGACCGTCACATCATCCGGAACTGTGAGCACAACAGGTTTTACGCCGCCCAGCATGAGAGTGAGCTCTTTGCCGGCGAGCTTTGCCTGGTAGCCTACGCCTACGATCTCGAGGACCTTTGTGAAAGGTGCCGCTACTCCGGTGACCATGTTGTGGATGATGGCTCTCGTCATGCCGTGAGCCGCTTTCACGCTCTTGGCTTCCGAGCTTCTTGTGACATAGATATGGTTGTCTTTCTCTTCGATAGTCAGGAATGCGGGGAACTGATGTGTGAGCTCACCCTTGGGTCCCTTTACGGTGACCTTGTTCCCGGCTTCGATCTTTACTTCCACTCCAGCAGACAATGCAACTGGAAGTCTTCCTATTCTTGACATAAGTAATTCCTCCTATTGCCTGTTTACCAGACGTAAGCGATGACTTCACCGCCGACATTGTTCTTTCTGGCTTCAGCGTCTGTGATAAGACCCTTAGAGGTGGAAATGATAGCGATCCCGAGGCCGTTCAATACCATCGGTACTTCTTCTTTCCTAGCATAGATCCTGAGGCCAGGCTTGCTGATCTTTCTGAGACCGGATATTACGCTCGTTCCATCCGGGCCGTACTTCAGCGTTATCTTGAGCGTGCTGCCTACCTGATTCTCGGCAACATCAAAGTTCTTAATATATCCTTCTTTCTGAAGAATCTGCGCAACGGCAAGCTTCATCTTGGAAGAAGGCATCTCAACTGATTCTCTCTTCACGATAAGAGCATTGCGAATACGTGTGAGCATATCAGCTACTGGATCCGATACCGGCATTATTTTGTCCTCCTTTTTTCCTATTAGATTACCAACTTGCCTTGCGTACACCAGGTATCTGGCCCTTGTAGGCGAGATTCCTGAAACATACTCGGCAAATGCCATACTTTCTCAAAACAGAGTGAGGACGTCCACAGATGCGGCATCTTGTATACTCTCTTGTAGAGAACTTCTGAGGTCTCTGCTGCTTAAGCTTCATACTTGTTTTAGCCACTTTTCAATCCTCCTTTATTTCTCGAACGGCATTCCCATGAGAGCAAGGAATTCTCTTGCTTCCTCATCAGTCCTCGCGGTGGTCACTATGCAGATATCCATGCCGCGGACTTTCTCGACCTTGTCATACTGGATCTCAGGGAAAACGAGCTGTTCTCTGAATCCCATAGCGTAGTTTCCTCTTCCGTCGAATGACTTCGGGTTGAGACCACGGAAGTCTCTCACACGGGGAATGACTATGCTGACGAGCTTGTCGAAGAACTCATACATCCTGTCGCCTCTGATCGTTACCTTTGCACCGACCTTCATTCCTTCACGGACTTTGAAGTTAGCGACGGACTTTCTTGCCACCGTGACTACCGGTTTCTGTCCGGAGATCGTGGTAAGTTCGTCAAGAGCTGAATCCAGGAGCTTCGGATTGTCCTTGATGTCTCCCATACCCATGTTTATGACGATCTTCTCGAGCTTCGGCACCTGCATCACGTTCTTATACTGGAACTTCTGAATTAAAGCGGGAACTACTTCAGCCTTATATGTATCTTTTAATCTTGGCATAACCATTACCCTCCTTAATCGATCACAGCGCCGCACTTCTTGCAGACTCTGACCTTTTTGCCGTCGGTAATCTGATATCCGACTCTGGTCGCAGTCTTGCATTTGGGGCATACCAGCATGACGTTCGAAGCATCTATCGGAGCTTCCTGCTTGATGATGCCGCCGACATCAGTCTGGCTTCTCGGTTTCCTGTGTTTGGACACAACGTTCACTTCTTTGACGATGACTTTGTTCTCGGAAGGCATAGCTACGAGGATCTCTCCCTGTACGCCCTTGTCCTTGCCGGTGATCACTACTACGTTATCGCCCTTCTTTATCTTCAATTTAGCCATTTTCGTTCCTCCCATCAGAGTACTTCAGGAGCAAGAGAAGCGATCCTGATAAAATCTCTGTCTCTTAATTCCCTTGCCACAGGCCCGAAGATACGTGTGCCTCTCGGCTGCTTCTGGTTATCTATGATAACAGCAGCGTTCTCATCGAATTTGATGTATGTGCCGTCGTTCCTGCGGATAGGATATGCCGTACGGACTATGACAGCTTTTACTACATCTTTTTTCTTTACGGCTGCACCCGGGGTTGCAGATTTCACGGAAGCGATTATCACGTCACCTACTCCGGCATATCTTCTGTGTGATCCGCCGAGGACTTTGATGCACTGGATGATCTTGGCTCCGGAATTGTCCGCGACTTTCATTCGCGATTGCATCTGAATCATTTGTATCTGCCTCCCTTACTTAGCCTTCTCTATGATCTCAACGACTCTGAAGTGCTTGTCCTTGCTTAAAGGCCTTGTCTCCATAATGAGGACGGTATCGCCTACCTGGCACTCATTGTTCTCATCGTGAGCCTTGAATTTGGCTGTGGCATTTACGGTCTTGCCGTAAAATCCGTGTTTCTTTCTTTCCTTGATCGCAACGACCACCGTTTTATCCATCTTATTGCTGACGACAACACCGGTTCTCGTTTTGCGGTATGCTCTTTCTATCATTGAAGCCTACTCTCCTTCCGTTATTTCGCAGCAGCGATCTCACGCTCGCGGAGGATCGTCTTGACCCTTGCTATGTCTCTTTTTGTCAACTTGATGTTGGCTGAACTTGAAAGCTGTCCCGTAGCAAGCTGGAAACGAAGGTTGAAATACTCTTCTTTAAGGTCATTCAACTGTTTTTCAAGTTCTGCATCTGTAAGATTGCGTAATTGATTAGCCTTCAACTTGCTCACCGCCTTCTTCTATCTCTCTCTTGATGAACTTGCACTTGACGGGCAGCTTGTTTGCTGCGAGACGAAGTGCTTCCCTTGCCACTTCTTCAGAAACGCCGTTGATCTCGAACAGCACTCTGCCGGGCTTGACTACTGCCACCCAGTATTCTACCGCGCCTTTTCCGGATCCCATTCGGGTCTCAGCGGGCTTCTTGGTGACCGACTTGTGAGGGAATATCTTGGTCCAGACCTGACCGCCTCTTCTGATGTAACGCGTCATGGCGATACGGGCAGCCTCTATCTGGTTAGCCGTGATCCATCCGGGTTCGGTCGTGTAGATACCGAAATCACCGTATGCCAGGAAGTTTCCGCGAAGTGCCTTGCCCTTCATGCGGCCACGGAACATTTTCCTGTACTTTACTCTTTTAGGCATCAGCATTTCTTCTTCCTCCTTCCGGCTGTCTGCGGCGGCGTCTCTGCTGAGGCTGCTGCTGAGCCTGCTGCTCGGGACGTTTCCTGTCCTTTAAAGGATTGCCTAAGACTTCTCCCTTATAAACCCAAACCTTGACGCCGATGCGTCCGTATGTCGTTGCTGCTTCTGCAAGACCGTAATCGATGTCGGCACGGATAGTCTGCAGCGGTATCGAACCCTCGTGGTACTCTTCCGCACGTGCTATCTCGGCGCCGCCGAGCCTGCCTCCGCATTTGATCTTGATACCCTTGATGCCGGCCTTCATTGCTCTTGAGATGCACTGTTTCATGGCTCTTCTGAAGGAGATCCTTCTCTCGAGCTGTGAAGCAACGTTCTCAGCGATGAGCTGTGCGTCCGCATCGGGGCGTCTCACTTCGATGATGTTCACCGCTATGTTCTTGCCGATGAGCTTTGTCAGGGCAGCGCGGAGTTCATCGATGCCTGCGCCGGCTTTTCCGATTATGATGCCGGGCCTTGCGGTATAGACATATACGACCGTTTTGTTGGCAGCTCTCTCGATCTCGATCTTCGAGATGCCTGCAGCGTAATGCTCTTTTTTGATGAATTTGCGGATCTTGTCGTCTTCAACGATGAAATCTGCTATCTGGCTCTTCTTGGTGATCCAACGGGAATCCCAATCCTTTATGACGCCAACTCTGAATCCATGTGGATTAACTTTCTGTCCCATCTTTTCCTCCTTATTCAGCCTTATCCAGAATGATCGTTATGTGGCTGGATCTCTTACGGATCCTGAACGCACGTCCCTGTGCCCTGGGGCGGATCCTCTTGAGAGTGGGGCCTTCATCAGCATAGGTCTCAGCTATGAAGAGGTCATCACGATTCATATCCAGATTGTTCTCAGCATTTGCAACTGCACTGTTCAGGAGCTTTAAGACCGGCTCTGATGCCGACTTTGGCGTGTTCATCAGTATGGCCTTTGCTTCATTGACGTTTTTCCCGCGGATCTGGTCAAGGACGAGCCTGACCTTTGTGGAGGAAATCCTGATGTATTTTGCAACCGCTCTCGGTCTTCTGTCACGTGCTTCCTTACGTGCAGCAGCCTTTTCTTTTTCTCTTGTTGCCATTAGACTGCCTCCTTTTATTTCTTGCCGGTGGCCTTATCGCCGCCGTGTCCTCTGAACGTATGTGTCGGGGAGAACTCTCCTAATTTGTGTCCGACCATATCTTCAGTGATGTATACCGGAACGAACTTTCTTCCGTCATGGACGCCGATCGTATGTGAGACCATATCCGGGAATATGGTAGATGAACGCGACCATGTTCTAAGCACCTGCTTTTCGTTCTTCTCATTCATCTCCTGAATGCGAGCGAGAAGCTTCTTATCTACGAAAGGTCCTTTTTTGATTGACCTGCTCATTTATACTTTCTCCTTCCCGTAACAGCTTATTTAGCGTTTCTGCGTCTGACGATGTATTTATCAGACTGTTTCTTGGTCTTCCTGGTCTTTGCACCTAGTGTCGGCTTGCCCCATGGGGTCAGCGGGCCGGGATGTCCGACAGGAGCCTTTCCGTCGCCGCCTCCGTGAGGATGGTCAACAGGGTTCATGACCGAACCGCGGACCTTGGGCCTTCTTCCCAGATGACGGACCTTTCCGGCTTTGCCGTAGGATACGTTCTGGAAATCGAGGTTTCCGACCTGGCCGATCGTTGCCTTGGCGCTGACGGGGATTATCCTGACTTCGCCGGAGGGCAGCCTTACCTGAGCCTGATCGCCTTCCTTAGCCATAAGCTGTGCAGCCGCTCCTGCGGAACGGACGAGCTGAGCTCCCTTTCCGGGCACCATCTCGACGTTGTGTATCATCGTTCCTACGGGGATGCTGTTTATCGGCAGGCAGTTTCCGGGTCTGATGTCGGCACCTTCGCCGCTCATGACCTGGTCACCGACCTTGAGCCCTAAAGGAGCGAGTATGTATCTCTTGTCTCCGTCAGCATAGTGAAGGAGCGCGATGTTTGCAGTCCTGCCGGGATCGTATTCGATCGTAGCGACCTTTGCGGGGACGCCGTCCTTGTTCCTTCTGAAGTCGATCATCCTGATCTTGGACTTGTTTCCGCCGCCTCTGCGTCTTATCGTGATCTTGCCCTGGGCGTTCCTGCCGGCCGTATGCTTTTTGGATACGAGCAGTGCCTTATAGGGCTTGTTCGTCGTGATCTCTGAATAATCCAGTACGGACGCGTCTCTTCTTCCGGGAGAAGTGGGGTTATAGTTTTTGATAGCCATTTTTTATTCCTCCCTTACTGAACCATGCTCTCGAAGAACTCGATACCCTTCGAGTCTTTCTTAAGGATGACATAGGCTTTTTTCTTTCTTGAGGTATAACCTGCTGTCATTCCCTGTCTTCTGAACTTGCCTTTTACATTGACAACATTCACTTTTGCAACCTGGACGCCGAAGATCTCTTCAACGGCACTTTTGATCTCGGCTTTGCCCGCATTCACATCTACATAGAACACATATATCTTGTCGGCGATGCCGTCATATGCCTTCTCTGTAAGAACGGGAGCCTTTATGATGTCATGTGCATTTTTCATTATGCTTCGACCTCCTCGTCATAAGTGTATATATCCTCTATCTTCTTTACTGCGTCGACGGTGAAGACCATCTTCCTGCAGTTCAGTATGTCGTATACGTTTATCTCGCCGATATTGGTCGTCCTGACTGTCGGGATATTTCCCGAAGCTCTTAAGAACAGATCATCCTTCTCCGCCGTGACGAAGAGCGTCTTGCCTTCGAGCTTGAGATTTCCCATCATCTTTACGACTTCCTTGGTCTTGGGCTCGCTCAGCTCAACGTTCTCGAGGAGAACGAATTCATCTGCAGCGACCTTTGCGGAAAGCGCGCTTGCCATCGCGAGGTACTTGACTCTCTTGTTGACCTTCTTATTGTAGCTTCTCGGCTTCGGTGCGAATACGACGCCGCCGCCCTTCCACTGAGGAGCACGTATGGAGCCTTCACGGCCTCTGCCTGTGCCCTTCTGTCTCCAGGGCTTGATTCCTCCGCCTCTGACCTCTCCGCGGGTCTTGGCGCTCTGGGTGCCCTGACGGCGGTTTGCCAGCTGGGCTACAACTACCTCATGGATAACAGCTTCATTGACCTCGCATCCGAACAGGTCATCGTTTAACATCATCTGTCCGGCTTCGGTTCCGTCTGTCTTGTATATCGTAACATTAGGCATGTTGAATTCCTCCCTTAAGCTTTAACGCTTCTCTTCACTATCACGAGGCTCCCGTTCTTTCCGGGGATAGCACCCTTGACAAGGATGAGATTTCTTTCCATCATGATCCCGGCGATCTTCAGGTTCTGGATGGTGACGCGCTCATTTCCGAGGTGGCCGGCACGCCTTGTGCCTTTTCTGGTCTTCCCGGTCCTGGTTCCCATCGAGCCGCCCTTCCTGTGTGCTTTCGTGACACCGTGGGTCATGGGTCCTCTGTGGTGGTTCCAGCGCTTGATCGCTCCTGCGTAACCCTTTCCCTTGGAGGTACCGGTCACGTCCACGCTCTCGCCGTCCTTGAATATGTCTGCAAGGATCTCCTGTCCGACTTCAAATTCGTTTACATCGTCAGCAGCGACTTCCCTTAAGTAACGCTTAACGGGAACGCCCGCCTTCTTGAAAACTCCGGTCTCGGGCTTGTTTACCAGGTTCTCCCTGATCTCGCCGAATCCGAGCTGCACCGCGTTGTATCCGTCGCTTTCGACCGTCTTCTTCTGAACAACGACGCAGGGACCGGCTTCAACGACTGTTACGGGGATCATTTCGCCGTCTTCTCTGAAGATCTGCGTCATCCCGACTTTTCTTCCTAAAATCGCATTAAGCATCTTTTTCCTCCTCCAACGCCGTTATCAGAGCTTGATCTCGATATCGACACCTGCGGGGAGATCCAGCCTCATGAGTGCATCGGTGGTCTTTGCATTGGCATCGAGTATGTCGATAAGTCTCTTGTGTGTCCTTACTTCGAACTGTTCCCTCGAATCCTTGTATTTGTGCGTTGCACGAAGGATCGTGATTATCTCCTTCTGCGTGGGCAGGGGGATAGGTCCGGAAACATGTGCTCCAGTACGCTTGGCCGTTTCCACTATACGGGCAGACGACTGGTCGATCAGATTGTGATCATAAGCCTTCAGTTTGATTCTGATTCTCTGGCTTGCCATTATTTTTTATTCCTCCTTTATGACATTTATACACGCATCCGGGTGTGTCATATTTTTCTTTTTTCCGAAACCCGTGAGATCGGCTTCGGTTCACAGATGCGCGTGGGAGCGACCGTTCTCCGACGGTCTTCATGTGCAGAAACTACCCGATATGGCGACCGGCAACCTCCTGCACAGTACTCGTGCGCTCAGCGCATAGAGCGCGAACATAATGATTATACATAACAGTTTCGGTTTATGCAATATGTAAAAACAAAAATTTTTCAGGATTTTCAGGCATTTTCCGGGCACTGCCGGGTATCCCCGGATGCCTTTTCCGCCGCCTCCACAAGGGATAGTATCCGCATTTCCTTCATATATGATATAATGTGTATGTCATATACTGTCACGGAGGTGGACTGGATGCAGAAGGAACTTAAAAACGGTTATGTAAACGGTATCATAGGAGCTCTTTTAGGCGCTCTTATAGGGGCGGTGCCCTGGTATCTTGCGGAAACTTTCCTCAATATATTCGCCGCGGTGCTGGGTCTCCTTATCTCAATGGCTTCATTCTACGGATACATGCTCCTGGGAGGAGCCAGGAAGAAGGGCTTCGGTCTTGCGGTGATAATAATAAGCTCGGTGATTGCCGTCTGCGCATCCGAGTATTTCAGCAATTTCACTGTCCTGTGCCGCGATCAGTATATAAAGAGCCAGGCGGCCTCCCTCGGGGTATCCGTGCCTCAGCTCGCTTTTCTCTACATGTCTCTGCCGGAAGTCTTAAAGGGCATGATCCCCAATCTGCTTTTAGGCCTCCTGTTCGCAGCTCTGGGCATATTCTCCTCGATGAAGAGGATCCTCCCCTATTTCGCTTACGGCACGGCTGTGCCTGAGGCTCCGGCCGAAGCGGTCCCGCAGCAGACCGCTGAAACGGAAATGCTCACGGAAGAGACATCTGATATGCCTTCCCCCATGGATGCACCCGCTCCGAACCAACCTGACAGCGACGGCTGGACGACATACGATATGAAGAAATAAGCCTGTATATCCGCAAAAAAAGAGAAGTTTCCGCTTCTCTTTTTTGATTCGTGTCATAAGGGGCAGCTCCATGAATATCCGGCCTTGAATTCAGGACCTTCCTTTCCTGCCGTCTTTATGTTGCCGATGTCAGTCTCCTCTCCGAAGACCTTCCCGGCAAATCTTAATACTGCGTCGAAATCCTCATCGGCGTACATATGGCCTCCTTCGCGGTACCTTATCCCCAGAAGCTCAGGCGCTCCGAGGAATCTGTATACCTCTCCTGCTGCCAGCCAGGCAGTCTGAGTCCCGTACGGATTTATCCACGTATCGTCAGCCCCTTCGGTCAGTATGAGCGGCTTGGGGGCTATGACCGCACCTATCGTATTTGCGTCATAAGGACATTCGTTCTCCCTGTACGGCTTAAGGCCGTCAGGAGAGCCATACGAGGCCGCCTCGTCAGTCAGCCAGTAGAAGAACCTGTCTTCCCTTAACATGATCCCTATCCTCTCAGACATCCCGACACCTTCCCCGAGCCTGCTTCCGGAAAGTCTTAAACTAGCCATCCCGCCGCAGCCTGATCCTGCAGGAGCGACTACCGCCGGTCTGTCGTCAAAAACACCGCACGCACAGGTCCCCTTTCCCATCCTCGAATGTCCGGTCACGATGATCTTTCCCGGATCGCAGAAGTCCTCGGTCTCGAGCCAGTCTATTACACGGCTCTCAAGCCATCCCCACATAGCAACGCTCCTCCATGTGAAATCAGGATAGGCTTTCCCGCAGCCGCCTTTATTCCAGGTAAGAGGATCGTCAGGCGCCGCCTCACCGATCTCGAGCGTTATGAACGCGTATCCTTTTTTAAGGGCAGCCTCAGCCATATAGGGCCTGTCCCATCCGTGCTGCAGGAATACCACGCAGGGGACAGCTTTCACGCCTTCCTTCCTTGAAACGTGTATGTTGAAGCATACTGCCTCTCCGGGGCCGGTCATGAGCCTCACCGTCTCCCTTACCGTCCCGTCAGCAGCCGATGTCTCAAGTACCCTGCTTTTCATGTTTTCCGGTCTTCCCGGCACGGTACCGTAAAAATGCTCTTCAAGGAGCTTCCTTAGTCGGGCTCTCTGCCGTGGCCATTCCTGTTTATCCGCTATCCTCGTACCGTCCTCCTTAAGAAAAGGATCAGGGAGCTCCCAGCCGTGATCAGTCCTCATCATTTATGTATCCTCCTTGATATCGGCACATTCTGTGTGCTATATTAAAAACAACTTTATATCATATATACATATGGACCTGGATTCTTCATTTATATTAACACATATGACAGGCCTTCGGGTACGGGTCATACGGGCCGTCATCAGCGTCCCGGGCTGAAAGGAGCGACAGATGCAAAGATATTCTGATTACAGCGGAAAAAACGTTATGGTCGTAGGCATGGCGAAAAGCGGTATCTCCGCGGCCAAACTCCTCCTTAAAAGAGGCGCCTCCGTATTTCTTTATGACGCGAAGCCGAAAGAGAATTTCGGAGAGAACGTCTCGGCGCTGCTTGAGCACTGCACGGATCTTTTAGGCAAGGATCCTTCCGCATACATATCGTCGATGGACGCGCTCGTCCTGTCTCCCGGAGTCCCCACGAGGCTCCCCTTCATAAGAAAGGCTTATGCCCTCTGCAAGGACGTCATATCCGAGATAGAGCTCGGGTACAGATGCTCAAAAGGAGACTTCGTCGCCATAAGCGGCGCGAACGGGAAAACGACGACCACCGCTCTTACAGGCGAGATATTCAAAGCTTCGGGAAGGCATACCCAGGTCCTTGGGAACATAGGCCAGCCTATCTCTGAAGAGGCAGATCTCACGACTGACGACGGTATAGTGGTCGCCGAGACCGCTGCGCTGCAGCTCGAGACGATCAAGTTCTTCCATCCGAAAGTGGCCGCTCTCCTGAACCTTACCGAAAACCATCTCGACAGATTCATCACTATGGAAGCGTACTGTGCGGCCAAGCTCAGGATGTTTGAGAACCAGCAGCCCGACGACATAGCCGTTTTGAACTATGACGATCTCAACTGCAGGAGATATGCCGCATATGTCAAGAGCAGGCTCCTTTGGTTCAGCACATCCAACGACGTCGTTGAAGGCGCTTTCATGAAAGACGGGCATCTCATATTCAGGATGGACGGCAGGGATACCGACATAATAGACGTGGAAGAGATCCGTATCCCGGGGCTCCACAATCTCCAGAACGCAATGGCCGCGACCTGTATCGCTATGTCTCAGGGCGTCTCCCCCGATGTCATAAGGAACGTCTTAAAGACCTTCCCCGGGGTAGAACACCGTATCGAGTTCGTAAGGGAAGTCAACAACATATGCTTCATAAACGATTCAAAGGCTACGACCCCCGAAGCTACGATCAAGGCGATAGACACCATGAAGAGACCTACGGTGCTTATACTCGGAGGATACGACAAGCATCTCGAATTCGATTCTCTCTTTGAACATTTCGGCTCCATCATATCCGATATAGTCATACTCGGAGTCACCGCGGACAAGATAGCCGCCGCAGCGCAGAAAGCAGGCTACAAGAGAGTCCACAGGGCGGCTGATTTCAGCGATGCCGTGAGGACCGCCTACAGGCTCTGCCCGAGCGGAGGCAACGTCCTGCTCTCTCCCGCATGCGCCAGCTGGGACATGTTCGACAACTTTGAACAGCGGGGCCAGGTCTTCAAGGACATAGTCTCAAGGTTCTGATCTTTACAGGATAATACAGGCCGGACATGCTTTATATAAAGGCATCGTCCGGTCTGTTCAGTTTAAGCAGCATTCCCATTTAAGCCGTCTGCCCTACAGGGTCACCCCGTTTTTGAAGAGGGCCATTTCCTTATATCCCGCCTTTTCACTCTTCGTCTGCTCTCCCGAAGCATAGCTTAATATCCTTTCAAACAGTTCTTCCGCACAGTCTTCTATAGGCCTGCCTTCAGCCACCGTTCCCGCATTGAAATCTATCCATCCGGACTTGTTCATGAACAGCTTTGTGTTCGAGGATATCTTTACCGTAGGCACCGGCGACGAGAACGGCGTTCCCCTTCCCGTCGAGAATACAACTATTTGGGCTCCCGAGGCCGCGAGCGCCGTGGAGCTCACCAGGTCATTGCCCGGTGAATAAAGGAGGCTCAGCCCCTTCTCCTTTATGGGCTCGGCATAGGAAAGGACATCCTTCACCCGCGCCGTACCTGATTTCTGGGTACATCCGAGCGATTTTTCCTCAAGGGTGGTGATACCTCCCTTTTTGTTTCCGGGCGAGGGATTCTCATATATCTCCTGTCCGTTTCTTATGAAATAATCCTTGAAACCGTTAATCATTCCTACGGTCTTTTTGAACACATCCTCTGAAATGCACCTTTCCATCAGCAGCGTCTCGGCACCGAACATCTCTGGCACTTCGGTAAGTATCGTGCTTCCTCCCGACGATATGACTATATCGGAGAGCCTTCCTATGACGGGATTTGCCGTTATCCCCGACAGACCGTCGGAGCCTCCGCATTTTAGGCCCAGCACGAGCTCCGATACGGGGATCTTTTCCCTTTTGTCCAGGGCCGCAAGCTCAGACAGCCCGCTTATGAGCCGCTCCGCCTCCAGGATCTCATCCTCAGCTTCCTGGCATACGAGCGTCCGAATCCTGTCCCTTCTGTCCCCGGGTATGTATCCCATTATGCTGTCGACCCCCGAGTTCTCGCAGCCGAGCCCCAGGAGAAGCACTCCCCCGGCGTTGGGATGGGCCGCAAGGGCAGCAAGGAGCTTCCTCGTGTTTATCTGATCCTCACCGGTCTGGGAGCATCCGTACGGATGTGAAAAGGCGATCACGTCCGCCTTCCCCGACATCCTTTTCTCTATGGCCTTGGCTATGCCGCTCACGCAGCCGACGGTAGGTATTATCCATATCTCGTTCCTTATGCCGGCCCTGCCGTCTTTTCTCCTGTATCCGTAAAAATACGCTTCCCTTCCCGGGCCCGTCACCTCACCCGAGGGAGAATAGCTGTATTCCTCTTTTCCCGAGAGCTCTGTCACAAGGTTATGGGTATGCACCCATTCACCCTTTTTTATGCTGCGGGAGGCCCTTCCTATCTGAAAACCGTACTTTATCACGGGCTCTCCCTTCCCTATATCCTCAAGGGCGAACTTATGGCCTCCGGGAATATCGTCCTTAAGGACAGTTCCCGACCTTGAGGAGCCTTGTGCGATATCACTTAACGCTACGGCTACATTGTCCCTTTCGTTTATCTTGAGCACGTCATTCATAGAGCGTCTCCTTTAGCGTTTCCCTTATCCCTTTTTCTTCCATCTTCAAAAGGGCTGCTGACACTTCCTTTACGAACCTGTCTCTATCGGGGATATCGGGGAAGAATCTCTCAGTAAAAGCACCTGCGATATCTCCATCATGGCCGTGTTCCGCGAAGAATCCTGTCACTTCCTCGGTATCGCGGATCCTGTAGGTCTCCCCGTTTCTGTTTCCAACGAGGCTCCCGTCCTCCATACTCCCGCTCATGAACCTTATGAGCGCAGCATACGAGAAGACAAGACATCCAGAAAGCTTTCCGGTCCTCTCATATATCCCCTTAAGAGAAGGCAGGCATCTCGTCCTCCACTTGGATACCGAGTTGAGGGATATGTCTAAAAGCGCGTGGTCTATATACGGATTTGCGAATCTGTCCAGTACGGACCTTATATAGTCCTCCGTAACGGTGCTGTCAAAGGGAAGCAGCGAAGCCGCCTCCTTCATCATCCTGTCAAGGAACGCGGCAAGATCGGGATCCTTTACCGCCCTGTTCACGAAATCGTATCCCATGAGATACGCCGCGGTTATAAAGGAGGTATGCGCTCCGTTGAGCAGCCTTACCTTTATGAGCTTATAGCTTATGACATCGTCCGTGAAAACGACGGGGAGGCCGTATCTGTCGAGCGGGAGGGCTTCCCTTATCCCGTCCCTGTCCTCGATGACGAAAAGCGCGTACGGTTCCGCGCAGACCGCAAGCCCGTCATTTTGACCGAGGAGACTTAACGTGTCGGCCGGATGGCCGGTCACTATCCTGTCGACCAGGGTCGAAACGAATGTGCATCTGGTTTCAAGCCACTTAATGGCTTCCTCCTCAGCGCCCCAGATCCTGAAAAGCTCTTCAACGCACTCCCTCAGCCTTCCGCCGTTGTCGTCTATGAGCTCGTGCGGGACGATATATATCCTGTTTCCCCCATAGCACTTTGCCCTGGCTCTCATAAGAAGGAGCTTTGCCAGCTTGCCCGGGAATGAGGAGGGCGGCGCGTCATCAAAGCGGTCGGATACGTCAAGAACTATCCCCGCTTCGGTCGTATTTGAGATAATAAACCGGAGGCTGTCGTCAAGAGCGGTCCTCACGACCTCGTCCCAGTCGCTGTACGGGCTCAGTATGCGGCTTATGCAGCCGACCTCATACCTGTCGTCCACCGGCTTTCCGTCAGTCATGCCCCTTAAGAGCACGTGGTATCTGTTGCCCTGTTTTTCGTATACGGGAGGGATCTCCCCTTTCCTCGGCTTTACGACCGTCACATCGAGTCTGTCGCCCGATCTCACGTTATACATCTCTATCATCCAGTCTGTGAAGGCTCTTAAGAAATTGCCCTCTCCGAACTGAAGCACTGTCCCTGCCATCATATCCTCCGTTTATCTATGCGTCAGGCCTGTCCCTGCCGCATCTGTTTTATACTGTTGAAATCTTCACTGCCTATGCTTTATAATGCTCTACTGAAAGGAAATGCAATGAAGAAAAAGACCATCATAATATCATCTACATTCATAATATTCATCACAGGCATCGTCCTGTTCACCATCCTTCTTCCCTGGGCATTAAGGGCGGGAAGGAACGCTGCGGACGCCGGCATAGTTTCCCTTGCGGTCATCCTCATCCTCCTCATCATAAGGGACACGAGGGATCATATAAGGACCTTAAGATACAGATCCGTGGAAAGCGAGATAGAAGAGCCCGCCGTCACCAAGCTGCTTTCGGATGTCAGCGTCGACGACACGTTCGTGTTCGGATGTACCGTACTCACCGGAAAGAGGCTCTATATATTTTCAAGATACAGAAAGCCGTACTTCAGGGAGGTCATAGACCTGTCGTCAATAAGGGGCACGGATCTTCCGAACGATATCACCCTTACCATAATGACGGACCTCCATACCTACACCGTCATAAGCGGCGAGGCCGGTCCCTTTTACGAAGTCCTTAACGACCTCATCCGCAAAAGCTCTCAAAAGGATTGAGCCTCATATCATTAAAAGGTCCTCAGAATCATAAGTTTCGAGGACCTTTTTTCATCTTTTCCTTTTACGAGCTTATCCTCGAGACGCCGCTCACTCCATCTATCCCGGCTATCTCGGACATTATCCCGTTCAGCTCGTCGAGGCTTATGACATCCATCTTTATATTGAGGAAGCACGCCTCTCCGTCCCTGTTCACCCTCGCGTTCACGAGATTTATCGATATGTCCTTCTGGGAAAGCAGCTTCGAGACATCGGCGAGCATCCCTATCCTGTCCTCGCCCGTTATCTGTATCTCAACGGGATATTTCTGGGCCTTGTCGGCCGCCCAGGATACTTCCACTATCCTGTCCTCTGAAAAATCCCTGCTGTTCCTGAAGTTCTTGCAGTCCTTCCTGTGGACCGTTATCCCGCGGCCCTGTGTAAGGTAGCCTGTTATGTCATCCCCTGGTATCGGACTGCAGCACTTGGCGAGCCTTACGGGCAGATCTCTTAGCGCGGGATCCTTTGCGATGACGTCCCTGCCCTCCGAGATCCTCTCCCTGTTGATCCTTGCCTGATAGAGCAGCCTTGTTATAATCTGGTTCTGTGGCAGCCCGCCGTATCCGAAGGATGCCAGCATGTCCTCCACTGAGACGAGCGAGTATCTTTCGAACAGGGGCTTTAAAGCATCCTCGCTTAGAAGCTCATCCACCGTATATCCGTTTGCCTTTGCGGCCTCCTGTATGATATCGCGGCCCTTCTCTATGTTCTCTTCCTTGAGCTCTTTTCTGAACCAGAGATTGATCTTGTTCCTGGCAAGAGCGGTATGCACGAATTTGAGCCAGTCTCTCGAGGGGCCCTTCCTCGACGGGCTCGGTATTATCTCCACTATGTCCCCGGTCTTGAGCTCGTAGTTCAGGGGGACCAGCTTGCCGTTCACCCTTGCGCCCATGCATCTGTTTCCTATGTCGGAGTGTATGCTGTAGGCGAAATCTAGCGGAGTGCTCCCCTTTATGAAGTCCTTTACGTCCCCCTTCGGGGTAAAGACGTACACGTTGTCGCTCGTGATGTCTGTCGTAAGTGTCTCCATGAACTCCCTGCTGTCGGAAAGCTCGGTCTGCCATTCGACTATGTTCCTTAACCAGTCGAGCTTGTTGTCAAGGGTATCCTCGGTATCCTGGCCTTCCTTGTATTTCCAGTGCGCGGCTATGCCGTACTCAGCCGTCCTGTGCATCTCCTCCGTCCTTATCTGGACCTCAAAGGGTATGCCGTCCTCCCCGAGCACCGTCGTATGGAGGGACTGATACATATTCTGCTTCGGTACGGCTATATAATCCTTGAACCTGTCGGGTATGGGCTTCCAGTTAAGATGCACTGTCCCCAGGGACAGATAGCACTCCATGACTTCCTTTACTATGATCCTTAAGGCCACTATATCGTAAAGCCCGTCAAAGTCCTTGTCCTGCTCCTTCATCTTCCTGTATATGCTGTAGATGTTCTTGAGCCTGCCGTCGACCCTGCCTTTTATGCCGGCCTTTTCAAGGGCAGCCGAAACGGATTCCTGGATATTCTCTATGTAATTGTTCCTTGTTGTCTGTGTCGATTCGAGCTTTGCCACTATGGCGAAATACTCTTTGGGATTCGTATATCTGAAAGAGAGATCCTCGAGCTCCCTCGCCATCTTCGTCATCCCGAGCCTCTGGGCCAGGGGAACGTAGATGCTGAGCGTCTCCGTAGCCTTCTCTATCTGCTTGGGGCCGCTCTGGTATTCCATGGTGTTCATGTTGTGCAGACGGTCCGCCAGCTTTATTATTATGACGCGCACGTTGCTGTTCGAGGCGAGAAGGAGCTTCCTCACGGTCTCTGCCTCCTGCTCTTCCCTCGACCGGTTCAGTCTTGAGAGCTTGGTCACGCCGTCCACGAGTTTCATGACTTCGCGGTTGAATTCCCTCTCCACATCCTCGAGCGTATAGTCGGTGTCCTCGACGACGTCATGGAGCAGCGCGGCAGCTATTGTGTTTTCGTCCATGCCAAGATCGGCCACCACTTTCGCGACGGCTATAGGATGGATTATGTACGGCTCGCCGGATTTTCTTTTCATCTGGCTGTGCTGTCTTTCCGCGATCTCAAAAGCCTTCCTTACGGTGACGCTGTCCTTAAGATCGGGATACCGCTCTATGAAGTCGTTATAATAAGCGCTCACTTTATAAACACCTTTTCATAAGACTCTTCGACCTTTCTGTACATCAGGTTCCTCATCCAGAAGCCCCTTTCATATACGGAAGTGTCGTCTGTACCGTTGTAGTTTATATTTATTCTATCTTTTTTATTTATCTCAATCAAGCCGAATGACCTTATTACTTTTAAGGCGAACCATATCTGACCGGGGGCGAGTCCTATCGTAGCCTTCCCTATATCGGAAACGAGGCTGTCCATCGAATCGTATCCCCTTCCAGCCTGCGACATGGTCCTAAGCGCTCTTAAGACGGCTGTCATCCCTTCCGCGGGGATACGCGTCCTTTGAAGGAGACCGCTTATGCCGGTATCAAGGACAAGAGCTCCCTCCGTCCCACAGGCATATGCGCCGCAGAGATATATGTTCCTGTAGTTCCTGAGGCTCACTCCATCCCTCAGGCCTGTCATCACGGCATTCTCAGCCGAGTCGTCAGAGTAATCCCGAAGTCCGGGAAAACGGGCATCCTTAAGCACGCTCCTGTGTTTTATGAACTGCTCCTCGCCCTCTTTGCTGTTTATTATGACAAGAGTGCCCAAGGGGCTCCTGTCCATATCTTCCTTAAGGGATCCGAAGAACCTGGAAGCGCTGCACCTGGTTCTCGTATCATCAAGCGCGCACACGAGCTCATCCGCCGCACCTCCCGCATAACGATCCTTTTCCGTCCCGTCCCCTATGGGGTCACCATAGACAGCGTATTCCGCTGTGAACTGCCTTGCGGCCCTTCCCCTGAAACGGTTTATCCCGAAGCTCCCCACAAGGTCGCATATCTCTCCCTCGCGGAGATGATCGTCTGTATTGAAGCGCACGGTCTCGAGATCAGGCGCCTCCCTTAGATGCGCCTTCGAATGCCTGCCGCCTCCCATCATCTGGACCCCTTCAGTCGTCACTCCCCTTATGAGGAAGCACGGCTCGGGATTTCCCTGGCCGAAGGGCTCAAGCATCTCTATCTGTTCGGAAAGCTCATACGTCAGTTGTTCAGGCCTTGCCTCTTCGTCGTAAATGACGGTCCTCTCGAAATCGGGGTCGGAATACTTTTCTGCCACAGCTCTCTCCCAGATGAGCGAAGCCTCCTTTAGCATATCCTTTTCAAGCGTGATGCCGGCCGCCTGCGAATGCCCCCCGAACCTTATGTAGCAGTCCCTTGCGCGGTCGAGTATCTCATACAGGTTTATCCCGTTTATGCTCCTCGCGGACCCTGTGAGTATGCCGCCGTTCTCCGAGAACACTACCGCGGGCCTGTTGAACCTCTCGGCGAGCTTTGCGGCGGCCAGACCTACGATACCGGGCTCCCAGCCCTCCTTGAACACGGATATCACTCGCGGAGGCATGAGTTCTCCCTCGCTCATCACCTTCTTTGCGGACTCCTCGTATATATCAGCCTGAAGGCTCTGTCTTTCGGCGTTTATCCTGCATAGCCAGTCAGCTATCTTCCCTCTTCTCACGGGATCCTTCGTCAGGAGCAGCTCGAGCGCATACTTCGCGTGAGCCATCCTTCCTGCCGCATTGAGCCTCGGGACCACGGTGAAGCCCACTGTTCTCGAGCTTATCTTCATGATATCGGTCCCCGAGACGTCGCAGAGCGCCTTTATCCCTTCGTTCGGATCGGTCCTGAGTTTCCTTAGGCCCTCCGAAGCTATTATCCTGTTCTCGTCCGTAAGGCTCACCACATCGCCTATCGTGGCGACACAGGCTATATCGATGTAATTCGCGGCAGCGCCCGGGTCCAGCGCCTGGACGGTCTTTAAGGCTATACCGGCTCCGCAGAGGTCCTTAAAGGGATACGTCTCTCCCTCGACTTTCGGATCCACGATGTACGGAGTATCCGGCAGCTCTCCCGCCTCGTGATGGTCGAGCACTATCACGTCCGCCCCTGACTCTTTAGCTGCCTCGACCTCGGCTACGCTCCTTATCCCGCAGTCCACGGTGATGATGAGCGTGAAGCCCTTGTCCGTTATGCTTTTAAAGGCGCCAAGATTGGGCCCGTAGCCCTCTTTCTTCCTGTCGGGTATATACGGATGCGCAGCAGCGCCCATGGCTCTTAAAGCCTTTATGAGGATAGCGCATGCGCATATCCCGTCTGCATCGTAGTCTGCGTAGACGGCGATCTTTTCCTTTTTTTCTATCGCGGTCCTTATCCTTTCGACCGCAGCAGCCATATTCCTGAACAGCATAGGATCGTGCATACCGCTCATCTTAGGATGCAGGAACATGTCTATGTCTTCTATGCCGCGTGAGGCGAGTATCCCCGCCATGAGCGGCTCGACCCTGTAATCGGCGGCTATCTTTTTTATCAGATCCTTATCGGCATTTTCCGATCTTCTTACAAAACGCATCTTTTCCCCTTGTCAGGAACCGTTGAGATGAAATAAAAAAGCTGACAAGAGCATATCTCTTTTCAGCTTTCAGAGTTTTCTTATTATTTTTCCTCTGCCGTACCGAATACCGCGGCATAGGCACAGAACAGGGCGCATACGCATCCGACTGCAAACTGTATGAGGAGCTCCCTCATGAGCTCAGCCTGGAAAATGAGGCCGAACACGAGAGCTATGGCAAAGCACAGTACGACAGCCAGTATAACGGACCGGACCTGCTTTTTTGCATTCTTCGCTATCTCTTCCCCGGTGCTCTTCATCCTTGAGGTGTTCTTCTCATTATACGTCCTTATGAGCAGCCCCGTTATGACAGCCAGGAGCGTTGAGGCTGAAGTGAGGTATACGGCTGACATCAGGTTCCTGCTGATATCTATCCTCGCCATCATCACGACAGCCAGCATCAGCACCGAAGCAAGGACAGGCGCCGCAAAAGCGGATATCCCGTATCGGAGCCCATGCCTTATAAGGACATATACGGCAGGTACGAGAAGCGCCGCAGCAAGAGCTATGAAAGGCAGCACCAGATCCTTTACGGATGAACGCGGCCCGAACTTTATGCATTCGAAAACTATCGCCGCTTCCTTGTCGTTATATCTGTCGGTGAACTCGCTCTCGACAAGCTTCTTGAAAGACTCCGAATCGGTGCCCGTCTCCTCTATCTCAGCGATATATATGACGGTGTCTTTCGTTTTTTCGGATACTATGACGTTCACGTTCCCCGAAACGCCCTCGAGCTTCATCAGCCTTGAGCAGAAATCATCATAGGTATTTTCAGGAGGGAGCTTGACCGTCACAGCCGTTCCGCCTGTATAGTCGAGGCCCTTGCTGAAGCCGCCGAAAATGAATCCTATCACAGCAGCGGCACAGATCACTGCCGCTGAGATAAGGAGGCTGACCCTCATGAATCCTTTTTTCATACTTCTTTCCTCCCCGCATCCGCGATCTCATTGCTTCTCACGGTGAATCCTATCCTGCTGTTCGGGAAAGCACCCTTAAAGAGATGCAGGAATCCTCTTAAAAATACGAAGTTGAACAGGAAGCCTATGAGGGCCGAGAGCGCGACCGCGCTTGAGAATTCTCCCATCGGGCTCTTCTCGAATACCGCCATGACTATCCCCATGAGGAGGAGCACCGCGTTGATATCCACGATGAACAGTCCCCTGTTCCTGTAGGCGTCCCTTATCGGGTCTTTTCCGTTCGCACGGGCCAGCTTCCTGACCTCGCAGAGGATGATGTCCGTCTGTATCATGAATGCCGAAAGACCTATGAGCGTTCCCGCTATGCCTGCAGGGGACAGCTTTAGCCTTACTGCCGCCAGCGCGAACACAAGGATCACCGAGAACATCCAAATGTGGAGGACCGTGATGAACCCATAGGAGGCATACCTCACGAACATAACTGTTATGAACGCAAGGAGGGCTATGAGGACTCCCGTCATGAGGAATCCGAACACCTCGCTGCCCATCACCGATTTTATAGATCTGGCCTGGGTGACCGTGAACTTGGCGTCAAGTATTCCCGAGTTCAGCTGATATGCCATGCTCGTCACCTCGCGTCTCGTGAATCCGAGCGAGGAAGCGAACTGCCCGTCCTTTATGATACTGCTGAGCTTTCTGGTCACGAGCTTCGATCCGTCATATTCTATATCTATATTGCTGTCTTTGCCGAATTCATCCCTTACCCTGTTGAAGGCTTCGGCGCCGTCTTCAGTGAGCCTGAAGTACAGCATGTAAGTGGTATCGTCATATCTGACCTCCCTGGCCGTACCGTCCAGGATGGCCGCGTTGTCTATGATAAAGTTTCCTTCCTCATCATAGAATTTCAGCACTCCGCGCTCACATATGTACTTCGTGAGGTCGTTGCTGTCGCTTAAGTCTTCATAGTCATCGGTGTACATCTCTATCCTGACGATATCGTCTTCGGCCTTTGAAAGAGATATGTCATAGAATCCCCTGTCGTCAAGCCTTTCCTTGAACATCTTCATGACTTCATCCATGAGCTCATCCGTGACCTCAGCATCGGGATCGTCGTTGCCTTTGGCGTCAACAGGCTTCACCTTGACAGAGATCACCGTGCCCCCGTTGAGCTCGACGGAGCTGACGAGCCCCGAAGTCGGCAAAAATGTATACGGTCCGCTCGTGACTCCGAAAAAGACCACGTATGTAAGTGCTGCCGTGAAAACGAACAGCAGTAAAAGAATAAGCAGCCTGCGTATTCTCATGTCGTTCCTCCCTGATCACTGCTTAAAAAAAGCAATGGTATGCAATGTATTATATATCCTGAAAAATCTTCAGTCAAATACATGCTCCTTTAAAGGTCTGAAACAACGCGCAAACATGGAAAAAGGGTCCTCTTGGACCCTTTTTGTGTCTGTATCTGAACTTAATGTCAGTCTTCTTCCTCCACTTCGTGCTCCCCGATATCATTGACCGGAGGCTTCAGCCCCTCTATCGTTATGCCTTTTTTTAAAGCATAGTCCCAGAGCGCCGCATGGATGGCTTCCTCCGCCAGAAGAGAACAGTGGATCTTTACCTGCGGAAGGCCGTCGAGCGCCTCCATCACCGCCTTGTTGGTGACTTCGAGAGCTTCATATATCGTCTTTCCCTTCACAAGCTCGGTAGCCATGCTGCTGGTAGCGACCGCAGCCCCGCAGCCGAAGGTCTTGAACTTGACGTCGCGGATGACCTGATCATCGTCTATATCAAGGAATATCCTCATTATGTCGCCGCACTTGGCGTTCCCTACCGTTCCCGTGCCGCTTGCGTTCTCTATCTCGCCCATGTTCCTAGGGTGCATGAAATGATCCATCACTTTTTCACTGTACATCATACCGGTATATCCTCCCTCATTTCCCGTTTTTTATGAAATCCTCATAGAGAGGAGACATTTTCCTCAGCTTGTCTACGGTCTCCTTTATGCAGTCGACTACGTAATCCATCTCTTCAAGGGTGTTCTTCTCGGAAAGCGTGAGCCTGAGCGAGCCGTGGGCTATTTCATGGGGAAGCCCTATGGCAAGAAGCACATGCGACGGATCAAGGGATCCCGACGTGCACGCGCTCCCCGAAGAGCCGCAGATGCCGGCCATATCGAGCCACATCAGGAGCGATTCGCCCTCGATGAACCTGAAGCAGAAGCTCGTATTGTTGGGGAGCCTCTTTTCCCTGTGCCCGTTGAGACGGGTATAGGGTATCTCGCCAAGTATCCTGTCAATAAGGTGGTCCCTCAGCTTTATCTCTTTTTCAGCCCTTTCCTTAAGCGTGGACATCGCAAGCTCGGCTGCTTTTCCTATGCCGACTATGCCGGGGACGTTCTCGGTCCCTGCCCTCTTTCCCTTCTCCTGCTGGCCGCCGTGCACGAAGCTCTTTATCCTCACGCCCTTCCTTATATAAAGGAAGCCCACGCCCTTGGGCCCGTTGAATTTATGGCCGCTTGCGGAAAGCATGTCGATGCCCAGCTCCTTCACGTCTATCGGCACATGCGTGAACGCCTGTACGGCGTCCGTATGGAAAAGTATGCCGTGCTTCTTTGCAGTTTCTGATATCTCCTTCACGGGCTCGACGGTCCCTATCTCGTTGTTGGCGAACATTATGGATATAAGGATGGTATCGGGCCTTATCGCCGCTTCGAGCTCGCCGATATCGATCAAGCCGTCGCTGTCGACTTTGAGATAAGTCACCTCGAAGCCTCTTTTTTCAAGATACTCGCAGGTATTCAGGACGGCGTGATGCTCTATGCTGCTCGTTATTATATGCTTTCCTTTAGACTGAAGGGCCTCGGCAGCCGCCTTTATCGCCCAGTTGTCCGATTCGCTGCCGCCTGCCGTGAAGTATATCTCGCCTTCATCAGCGTTAAGAGCGTCGGCTATCTGTTTCCTTGCCTTCGTGACAGCCTGCTTGCTTTCCTGTCCCAGCCCGTAAACGCTGGACGCATTTCCGTACTTCTCACAAAAATACGGCAACATCTCCTTTAGGACCTCAGGGTCCGTAGGCGTTGTTGCTGCATTATCAAGATATATCGTTTTTGTCATATGTTTAAAACCGATCCTCCTAAGATCATTATTCAATAGTTTCCTTAAGTATCGCACCAAGGCTCAGTGCGTCGACCGTTTCGGCAATAGCGTCATTGATACGCCTCCAGACAACCTTACTCACGCAAAGGCTCGACCGGGGGCATTTGATCTTCCCGTCTTTCGTTAATCCTACGCAGTCCACGTTGATGTCTCCCTCGAGCGCCCTTAGGATATCCCCTATGGATATCTCCGAAGCGTCCCTTGAAAGGCAGTATCCTCCCTGAGCGCCCCTTATGCTCGTCACAAGTCCCGCTTTCTTGAGCTTTGCCATCAGCTGCTCGAGATAGCTTTCCGACAGCGACTGTCTGTCAGCGATGCTGCTGATCGGAACAGGTCCGTCATTGCCGTTGATCGCAAGATCGACTATCGCCCTTAAACCGTATCTCCCTTTTGTTGATAATTTCATGTCATACCTCTTACTGCTGCGAAAAAAAGGATCAGCTATCTCCGACTGCTTTACTGGGAATTGATCCCGTCGTTAAAGGACAGAACTGCATCAACACTGAACAAGCATCCTGTTGCGGCCGTTTCCTTCTTCACGTTTATGAGCGTTTTATTCAACTTCTTTATAGCATACTTATATGATAGGTGTCAAACGATACGCCGCTTTTTATTCGTTTTTTTACATTTTTATACAGTCGGGCATCAGGGCAGGCTGCTCTTCCCGGGCCGGTTATACTCTTCTTATTATTGCCTAAGCATTCCCCGGTTGATATAATATCCATATCAATCTGATCACACGAGGAGTTAAGAATATGTTGGAATACGGTGTAGTAGATTCTCATGTCCATCTCTGGGATACGGTCCCTCCGTTCGATAAGAGGCCCAATCATTTCGGTGTCCACGGGCGCCCGAAGGAATTCATAGAAGCCTGCGGTAAGGTCCCGGTGGCGAAGATAGTCCATATGGAATTCGGAAGAGGGATAGATACTTACATGCCTGAGATAGAGCTGATGGAAAAGCTGGCGGAGGAAGACAGCAGGCTTGCCGCCATGGTCGCCTGGGCTCCTCTCTCTCACGGATATGACACGGCGGCAAGAGCTCTTGACGAGATAGCCCTCCACCCCATCGTGAGGGGCATCAGGCAGGCGCATTTCTTCGATCCTGACGGCATGGCCTATACTACAAAAGACATGATCGACGGCGTACGTCTTTTAAAACAGTACGGGCTCTCTTTCGCCCTCGGCACCAGCTTCAACCAGGACGGCGGAGTGATAAAGTTCCTCGACATGGTAGGGGACGACATCCCGTTCGTTCTTGACCATATGGGGAAGCCTCCCGTACAGCAGAAGCTGTTCGACAAATGGGCAAGGGACATGGAAGCCATTGAAAAGCACAAAAACGTCTCTATCAAGCTCTCGAGCATAGCGACCGAAGCGGCGGGGCCCGACTGGACCTTCGACGAGATAGCCCCTTATGTCAGGTACAGCGTCGAACTGTTCGGCTGGGACAGAGTGATGTATGGCTCTGACTGGCCGGTATCCACAAGGAATTCGAATCCGGAAAGACAGATGGAGACCCTTCTTGAGATCCTTAAGGATGCGACCGCTGAACAGCTGCATAAACTGTTCGTTGACAATACTTCGAAGCTTTACGGGATCTGACCTGTCAGCTGATACGAAAAAGGGCTCTATGTCAAATGTTGGGGTAGAGCATAAAATTAGGACAAGATTGTTTAATCAAAACAGCTACAAGATCATGATCTTGTAGCTGTTTTTGTGCTCACCATCGAACCTGATCATGATCTATATCCAAAACTAGTAAAAA
>JAFWWA010000052.1 GCA_017523755.1 Christensenellaceae bacterium
CTTCCGTTCATGCAATCCTCCACGATCTTCAGCTTCTCTTCTGCGTTGTATTTACTCTTGTGTCCCATAAAAATACCCCCATAAGGTCGACAATGAAATCTTTTATATTTCACTGTCTCCCTTATGGGGAGCATATCAATCACGGAGCTCTTTTACTGCTTTTTGAGGATCTTTACCGTTCATCCGTAAAATAATACCGAATACCGATTTTTTGTGACAGACACTTTTTTCTTATGTATCATGTAGCCGTCGGAGGTGATATTGGAGATGATATTCAAACTGTTCATCGACAAAAACAGACAGGAAGAAATAACCGCAATCGTCCATGAAAGGACTTCTCTGATCGACGAGATCGAACGTCTTGTGCTGCAGGATAATATTTCCGATCAGATTCCCGGTTATATGGACGATGAGATCAGATTTCTTAAGATCCAGGAGATCGAATGCTTCGTAGTTGAAGATGAAAAGACATTCGCACTGTACAGTGACAAAAAAAGATATCTCATCAGAAAAAGGCTGTACGAACTGGAGGAAACGCTTCCCGGATATTTTGAGAGGATCAGCAAATCAGCAATTGCCAACTGGAAGAAGATCGTTAAGTTCAGGGTCCAGTTATCCGGTGCGGTGGATTCTGTTTTTAAGAGCGGGTACGTTGAGTGTATTTCGAGAAGATGCTTTGCTGAACTGAAAAGGAGGTATGGACTATGAAAAAGTATGTTAAACAGTTCTGCATCAGAGGACTCATGTGGGCATGGGGCGGCCCTGTTATTATGGCTATAGTTTGGATGGCTATGCATGGGGCCGGTGTGATCTCAGGCCTCACGGTAGATCAGGCGGTACTGGGTATACTCACAATGACGGTCATGGCGTTTATTGCTGCCGGGATCTCCGTAGTATATCAGATCGAAACTCTGCCAAAAGCATTCGCAGCATTGATCCAGGCTTCGGTACTGTATATTGACTATCTTGGCTTTTACCTGATTAACGGATGGATCCCAGTGGACAAGATCTGGATGTTCACCCTGATCTTCGTGGGCTGTTTCACCGTGATCTGGTTTATCATTTATATCACGGTGAAGCTGAAGGTAGACAAGATGAATAAGACGATTGGCAGCATATCAGATCAGTAAAGAAACGCACACTTTTTAAAAGAGCTCCGAGCAGTGATCCGGGGCTCTATTTTTATGTGTTCCGGCTGTGCATGCAGGTATAGGCAAAAAGATGTTATAATATATGTGCCTGCTGAGCATGATCGGCAGGCTAAAGTTTATCTGCCGGCATTCAACAGATCGGGATTTTGAAAAAGGAAACAAATGATAATTCGAGACTTTTGACTGAAACATACAGTGGAAGCATCGGAGAAATGGAGTTTTCCTTGTACCAAATTCGTGCTATGCTGTGAAGGCAGAGTAGATGGTGCATCGAAACTGCGCGAATAGGCTATTCCAAATAAATGCAGAGAAACTGAACGATAATCGTATTACCTCAGGAAAACACATTGGCCGGAGAAATAGTAACTCTAACAGGTGATTTTAATTTGATGTATTGAATATGAGAATGTGGCAAAGGTCAGGGGAATTCTATGAAAGCGAAAGAGGAATATGAAGTACGCGCAAAAATGGCAGTAATGCATGAGGAATTTATCGAGCAAATGTCTGAATCCTACGATAAAGGATTCTATGTAGAAACTGTTTGGTATTGTTATGCTATTATTGAGTAGCGGGCTAGTCGCCTTATTGCAAAATACATCGACAAATGCACGATTCCTAAACGCAATGACGATAAATCCGCATTCATCTCAACAAGAATAACATGCCTAAAGAAGCTCATTAAAGCAGAGTATGGAGCATTTGATACTTCTAAGGCTGATATTTTAGATCGCATTTCAAAATGGTGTGATGAAAGAAACGAATTGGTACATTGCCTGTGAATCTAAGGAATATGTGTGCACAAATCTTAAAAAGATAATTACATGGTTTAAATGAATTGTGAAGGAGGTAGTAGCATGGCTTACAGCGAGCTGGTCAAGAATTTTAATAAAATCCGTGACTATATGCGTGAGTTCTATGTGTACGGTTTTAAGAGCCGTGATGAATTCACAAAGAAAAGCGCCAGATCCTATGATGACGAGCGTCGCCGTATGGAAAGCTGGCTCGGGGACTATATGAAGTTTCGTCAAACCTCGGACGGCAAAAATGTTTTTATCTCCATCGATAGCCGTGTTTCCCGTCACAATCCTTTATATAAGGCATGGAAGGCAAAGAGTTTTACGGACGGAGACATCACTCTGCATTTCATTCTGTTCGACATTTTGTCTTCACCGGAAATTGCACTTACGCTAAGCGAGATCACGAAAGAAATAGATAAGTATCTGTGCGGTTTCTCAGAGCCGAAGACGTTTGACGAGTCCACTGTAAGGAAAAAGCTGAAGGAATACGTTTCTGAAGGTCTTATTGTTGCTGAGAAGCAAGGAATGACAGTAACTTATAGACGGGCTGAGGAGACGGAATTATGTGACACCGATGTTTTGGATTTTTTCTCGGAAGTCTCGCCGTGTGGCGTTATAGGATCCTATTTGCTTGATAAAACGGATGATAGTAATGACTATTTTGCATTCAAGCATCATTACATTACGGGGGCGATGGACAGTGAGGTTATGTGCTTACTGTTTATGGCTATGCGTGAAAAAAGGCATATTACCCTTGAATCCATTAACAGGCAAAGGGATCGGATCTCTGAGAACCATGTTATTCCTCTTCGCATTATGATCAGCGTTCAGAGCGGTAGGCAGTACCTTATGGCATATACGCCTCGTTTTAAGAGAATCACTTCTTTCCGGACTGATAATATTGTATCCGTAAAGATGGATGATATCTGCGACCGTTTTGATGAACTCAGAGAAAAACTTGATGGAATGATGCCCCACATGTGGGGAGTGAGTATACAAAGCAATTCCGGTCAGCACATGGAGCATGTTGAGTTCACCGTGAAGTATGCCGACAACGAGAAGCATATACATCAAAGGCTCGAACGTGAAAAGCGCTGCGGAACGGTTGAAAAGATCGATAACAATACAAGCAGGTTCTCTGTTGATGTCTTTGATGCGAGCGAAATGATTCCCTGGATCAGGACGTTTATCTGCAGAATTACTGAATACAGTTTTTCGAATAAAGAGATTGAAGAACAGTTCGGAAACGATATCAAAGAGATGTTCAAGCTCTACGGTATTGAGGGAGGTGATTGCGAATGATTTTTAGCGAGTTATACAGCGCCTATTACAATACAGTGGCTAAAATCCTTAAGGCAGCAGTTGACCATACTCTTCAGAAAAATGAACTACGGCTGATCATTGAGAATACTGCCTTCGGTGAAAGCATTCTCAATATTGCTCCTGCATTAGACGAGGAACGTTGGCAGTTAGTCCATGCAGATGGAACAACACCTATCGGTAACGATCCTTCAATGCCGCTTACAATTCTTCAGAAAAGATGGCTGAAGGCGATCTCTTTGGATCCCAGACTTCGGTTGTTTACAGATGAGTTTCCAGAACTGTCGGATGTGGAGCCGCTATTCTCTCAGGAAGACTATTTCGTGTTTGACAGGTATACGGATGGCGATCCGTATGAGGATGAAACCTATATAAAGCATTTCAGACTGATTCTCGATGCCATAAGGAATCGATACCCGCTGAGCATAGATACAACAAATCGAAGAGGTAACATTACCCATCTTGTATTGCTGCCGGAGTATCTGGAGTATTCCGAAAAGGACGATAAATTCCGCCTGATCAGTTCGGGAAATAGATATGGATCAACTACTAATCTGGGAAGAATAGTCTCATGCAAGCCGTATGATAAGCCATATGATATCTATCGTGACAGATCCTATCAATCCAAACCAAGAACGTTAGAATTTGAGCTTATAGATAAAAGAAATGCCCTGGAGCGCGTGCTTCTGCATTTTGCGCATTTCGAGAAAGAAGCTGAGAAACTGGAAGAAGGCAGGTATCTGGTCAGAATTGTCTATGATAAAGACGACGAGACAGAGATCGTCATACGCGTCCTTTCCTTTGGACCGATGATAAAGGTCACGGCACCACAAAACTTTGTTGACTTGATAAAAGACAGACTAATTCATCAAAAAAGTTGCGGACAATAACGTTCGCAACTTTTTTTCCGTGATAAATGTATAGCCTAACAGTAAAATGAAGCCGAAAACAAGAGAACAGAGACGAGAGTCATGTTACGGACTAAAAAACAGCCCAGCAACAGATGGCTTACGTAACTTCTGGCAGCTTCTCTTGAATGTTAAAGACGCATACAGTAATTCTCACCGAATTACGGACTGCTCCTTGGAGATGGGTCTGATGTGTAGCCAAAAGGCGGCGTCTTGGAAAAGGCACTGACAGCTATTCATTGGCAGGGGATCTGATTCCTCAGGTCCTTACAGGTTCAAGCCCTGGAAGTGCCTTGTTAAACAAGAAAGATGCGAGCAGCAACTCTAAAAATCTACTATTGCTCTCGGAATGAGCACCTGCTTTAGGGGCAGGCCGTTGCCCGGTGAAATCCCGGGTTAGTATTGAAAGAGCATCTTGTTAAAGGCGCGAACAGCAACGCATTAAGCAAATGACTGATAACATTGTCGCTGCGGAGCAAATCCGTTATAATCGCGCCTTGTTCGAATCAATGAGGCATAGCCTCTTGAGATAAAATGTAAAGGCACTGACAGCATAGTTGAATAGCTGAGTGGTTAAGCAGATGACTAAAAATCATCGTTGCAGGGCCAAATCCCTCTTCGTATGGTGCCTTGTAATGAAAAATCGCACTGAATAGAAACAAGAATCCTTCAGTGAAAAAGCACGAACAGCAACTGTTCTTCATCAAATCATATTATGATTAATGGCTGTACATACAGCTTAGAAGTGTGCTTTGTGGTTTTTCTTATTATGAAATCTACGAGTGATAAGGAGAGAATATCATGCTGGAATATATTAGAGAAGAAGCAAATAAGACGTTTACTGAAAACGGCGCTGTGACCTTGAAAAGCACGGGATCCGAATGCCTTGATCTTTTTGCAACAATCGGAGCACTACGCAGAGAAAGTGATGAGGAAATCATCCTTCGATTTGCCCGCGCATATACGGAGAATGCCGACATGGCTATGAAACTTCTGTTTTATTCCCGCGATGTCAGAGGCGGTCTTGGAGAACGCCGTATCTTCAGAGTCATCATGAACTGGCTTGCCGATAATGAACCCGACAGCGTCTTCAAGAATCTCGAATATGTATCTGAATTCGGTCGCTTTGATGATATGTTCTCCCTCTTTGGAACGAGATGTGAAACAGCGATGCTGGACGCAATCGAGAATCAGCTTAAGAAGGATATCGATGCTCTATATAATAAGGGTGATGTTTCGCTGCTTGCAAAGTGGCTTCCTTCGGTCAATGCTTCGAACACAGAGACCATCAGGAAGGCAAAAGCGATTGCAAAGCATCTGAAAATGAGTGACGCTGAATACAGGAAAACTTTGGTCGCATTGCGTAACCATATCCGAATTATCGAGAATTATCTCAGAGAAAGGGACTATTCCTTTGAATATGAGAAACAGCCTTCAAGGGCAATGCACAAATATCGCAAGGCATTCAGCCGCAATGACGGTGAGCGTTATAATGCGTTCCTTAAGGAAGTCGAAACCGGGAAAACAATTCTGCATGCAGATCATGTTTCTCCCTATGAACTGGTAGAACCCTATCTTATCAGGTACTGGTATGGCGGAAGCCGTTGTTTCATGAAAGACATTTCCGATGAGGAAAAGCGTGTTTTGAATGCAACCTGGAACTCACTGCCCGACTTTGGAAGCAATGATAATGCCATCGCGGTTGTAGATACCTCCGGTTCTATGTACTGCGCAAGTAAGCCTATGCCTGCAGCTGTAGCACTTTCGCTGGGCTTGTACTTCGCAGAACATAACAAAGGCTACTTTAAAAATAATTTTATAGAGTTTTCTGAACGTCCTCAGCTTATCGAACTGAAGGGTAAGACCTTCGCAGATAAACTCCGTTATGCTTGCACGTTCAATGAAATCGCCAATACAAACATTGAGGCTGTTTTTGATCTCATCCTGACGGCTGCGGTAAAGAACAGAGTTCCTCAGGACGAACTTCCTTCTCAGCTTATCATTATCTCCGATATGGAGTTTGACCGTTGTGTTGAGAATGCTTCGTTGAGCAATTTCAAAAATGCTGAGAGGAAGTATTCCAATATGGGATACAAACTTCCTGAAGTTGTTTTCTGGAATGTTGCGAGCAGAAACAGGCAGCAGCCTGTGAAAAAGAATGAACAGGGTGTGGCACTGGTATCCGGTATAACCCCCAGAATCTTTTCTATGGTTGCCGGGAACAATCTGTCTCCTTACACCTTCATGCTTGAGGTTATCGGGAGCGAGCGCTATTCAAAAATCGTGGCATAAAGACGGGCGGATCACTTTGTTTGATCCGCCTGTTTTGAAAGGAAGAAGAGAAATGTTTGAGATAAAAGGAACAGTTACTACAGCCATTTGCTACGCAAAGGTAGTAGAGGAGGAAGCTGTAGAGCAGATCCGTAGAATGTGCAGCTATGCACTGACTGAGAACAGCAAGGTCAGGATCATGCCTGATGTTCATGCCGGCAAGGGGTGCACCATAGGTACTACTATGACCGTTGTAGACAAAGCCTGTCCTAATGTCGTTGGTGTCGATATTGGCTGTGGTATGTACACTGTAGAACTTGCTGACAAGGAAATCGACTTTGAGAAGGTCGATGAGGCCTGCCATTTTATCCCTTCGGGAATGAATGTCTGGGAAGGCAGAACCGAAAGATTCGACCTGACCGCACTCCGCTGCTACCGTTCTCTCAGAGATTCCAGACGTCTTGAGAGATCTCTGGGTACACTGGGCGGGGGAAATCACTTTATCGAGATCGATAAAGCTGCAGATGGTACCCACTATCTGGTTATCCATTCCGGAAGCCGTAATCTCGGCAAGCAGGTTGCTGAAATCTATCAGCAGCTTGCGATTGATCTTCACGCTGGAAAGGAAGACTATTTTGTAAGACGTGAGGAGATCATTCGCACATATAAAGAGGAAGGCAGACATTCAGAGATTCAGGGTGCTCTGAAAGAACTGGACAAAACATATAAGGCAAAGACCTCGGAGATTCCCGATGACATATGCTGGCTCTACGGCTCTTACTTGAATGATTATCTTCGCGATGTTGAAGTATGCCAGGATTTCGCCCGCAGAAGCCGTGAAAAAATGGCTGAGATCATTTTGGATAGAACCGGAATGACTGCGGCGGAGGCTTTTCATACGATTCATAATTACATTGATACGAACGAAATGATCCTGCGTAAAGGCGCGGTCGCTGCACATGAGGGTGAGAAGATTCTGATTCCGATCAATATGAGAGATGGTTCTGTTATCGCCATTGGCAGAGGCAATCCGGAATGGAATTGCTCTGCACCTCATGGAGCCGGTCGTATCATGTCCAGAACAAAAGCAAAAGAGACACTTGATATGGAAGCGTATAGGGAGGCCATGGCTGGAATTTATACAACTTCTGTAAATGAGAAAACAATCGATGAAGCACCTATGGCTTATAAGTCACTTGATGACATCATTGATGTAATCCGTGATTCTGTTGATATCATCGATATAATGAAGCCGGTATACAATTTCAAGGCCTCTGATGATGACCTTCCCTGGAAGAAGAAGGTGGATTCTGATGAGAGAACTGATTGTCAGAAAACTGAGACAGATTGAAAAAGATCATAATATAAGAGTACTGCTGGCCGTAGAATCCGGGAGTCGTGCCTGGGGATTTGCATCGCCAGACAGCGACTACGATGTAAGATTCATTTATGTGAGGCCGGAAAAGGAATATCTAAGACTAGAAAAGGTCCGGGATGTTATCGAGCTGCCGATTAATAACGAACTTGATATCAATGGTTGGGACCTGCAAAAAACACTGCGGCTGCTCTATCGTTCAAACCCAACATTGTTCGAATGGTTTTCATCTCCGATAATCTATGTCGAAACGGAGTTCGCAGACCAATTCAGAGGAATCATGACTGATTATTTTTCCACTAAGAGAAGTCTATACCACTATATAAGTATGGCAGAAGGTAACTATCGTGAATTCCTTAGGGTAAAAATGGTGAAAGCAAAGAAATATTTCTATGTTCTTCGACCTGTGCTGGCTTGTAGGTGGGTGATTAACCGGAAGACTCAGCCGCCCATGCTTTTCTCCGAACTTGTATCCGCTGAACTTCCAGATGCTCTTCGTCAGGAGGTAGAAAGATTGCTCGACCTAAAGATGAACTTGCCGGAAGTAAAAGAGATTCCACGGATTGATATCTTGAACAAGTATCTTGACGAGAGTATCACAGAGATTAAAAACAGAATTGCTGCTATGGAGGATTCCAATAACAACTGGGTAAAGTTGAATGATTTGTTCCTGCGTACAATTTATGTTTGAGCATCGCTATGAAATAGTTTATCTCTATGATGTATTTATTAAGTGGTCGGAAGCTAAATTGGAAGCTCACGGGTATTGCGATGACTTGGTGTTTAATATCCAATGGCCATAAAGGCATATCATAAAACAGGTTTTCAGAATGTGCGAATAGGTCTATTGTGACTTGTTCGCACATTTCCAATTGTCAGTTTTTTTCATATAATTAAACTAGCCTTGCAATGTGCAGGTAAATAATATGAAGGCAGGACCAGACTGTGATGCAGGCTGTGAAGGACAAGCCTGTTCCGATCCGGGAGCGCAGACTTTTTATGGTTGAGAATGAAGCGACCTATACCGGTAGGTGGAAGTCCATGACAGGCTCTGAGGCTAATGGTACTTCCGTAATTCGCGGCTGAGTCATGGTGAAGGCAGGGAGAAGTACAATGATCAATTATGAAGTATTATAAGTATGTTCATTTTGCTTTAAAGGTCATGTATCAGGAATATGCTGACTGTCTGACGCGTAGATTTGAAGTTTAAATGTCATTTCCTAAGCATATCGGGAGTACTTCAGGTCAACATGCATCTGATATTTTCAGGATATGAGGGAGTTTTAACTTGGATAGATCAGCCCTTAAAATAAGAAGGATGAATGAGAATGACTTTGGGCCTCTGTACGGATTGCTGTCGGATCCCGGGGTCATGGAATATATAGAACCTCCGTTCACGAAGGAGAAAACAAGTAGGTTCCTTGCTGAAGCGGGACTGTGCGAGCCTCCTCTTGTTTTTGCCGTCGAAAAGGATAACGAGTTTATCGGCTATGTCATATTTCACGGATATGACGAAAAAAGCATTGAGATCGGCTGGGTCCTTAAGGCAGAGTGCTGGGGGAAGGGTTACGCTTCCAAGCTGACAGAGTCTCTTATAAAAAAGGGTCTGAGCCTTGATAAGCAGCTCATAATAGAGTGTGTACCTGAACAGGAAGTCACGAAGCATATCGCAAAAAAGTTCGGATTTATGCATGAAGGTCTTAAAGACGGACTTGAGGTGTTCCGCCTCGTAAGGGCAGACACCGGATCAGAAACTTTTCAGGAATAAATGTTTAAGGACATTAAGGAACTGATACTATGGGACTTAAGGTGATCATCGAAACAAAGAGACTGCTGCTTAGGGAAATGGATACAGGCGATTTTGACGCGTTATATCAGATCCTTTCCGATCCTGTCATCATGCAGCATTATCCCGCACCGTTTGATGAGGATAAGGTAAAGAGATGGATATCGTGGAATCTGGACAATTATGAAAAGTACGGATTCGGGCTGTGGGCGGTCGTTCTTAAGGGAACAGGCGAGTTCATCGGAGACTGCGGGATCACCATGCAGAATATAGACGGGGAGATGCTCCCTGAGATCGGGTATCACATCCAAAAAATGTACTGGAGACGAGGATTCGCAAAAGAAGCTGCGGGGGCCGTAATGGACTGGGCATTCCTGAATACAGGATATAACACGCTTTATTCATATATGAAGTACACCAACACAGCCTCATATTCCACTGCCATCTCCGTCGGCATGAAGAAAGTAAAAGAATACCCCGACCCGGTAAACACCGTTTCCTATGCCTGTGCGGTCACCCGTCAGGATTGGCAGGAGATGGAAAAACATACTTCCTTTTGAGAAGGAGACATAAGTGAACGATATATTATATGAGATGATATTTAGGAGAAAGTCATTCCATATCTTCAGAAATACAGATAATGTACCTATAAGCAAAGACGAACTTGACGATATCCGAAACGCATATTCGGGATTTATCCCGCTGATACCGAAGATCAGGACCGCCATCCGCATCGTGCCTGAAAAAGAGACTACCTGCAGACGCGGAGGGGAGTACTGCATCCTGCTTTACAGCGAGAAGAAGGACGGCTATCTGCAGAACATCGGCTATCTCGGTGAACAGCTCGATCTTTACCTTGTGTCCAGGAACATAGGGACGCTCTGGTTCGGGATAGGCAGAACGGAAGAAGCATCTTTTGAAGGAATGGAATACGTCATAATGTTTTCCATTCGGAAGATCAGTGACAGCTCAAGGTTCCGAAAGGATATGTTCAGGAGCAAACGGAAGGATATCGGGGAGATATGGGAAGGGGAACAGATCCCCGGTGTGAGCGATATCGTAAGATTTGCTCCAAGCGCATGCAATTCCCAGCCATGGCTCATTAAGAACGACGGTGACCTTCTTGTCTACAGATACAGGAAACCCGGCAGAAGAGGCATCATGCCCAAAGCGCTGGTCCCGTTCTATAACCGCATCGATATAGGGATCTTCATATGTTTTATGGATATATGTCTTGAACATAACGGCATAGAATTTGAGAAAACACTTTATTCCGATAAAGGCGGTGATGATGAATTCGTGCTGAATGCCGGATACAGGCTTGCTCATAACGGCGCAGATAACGGGAGAGTACCATGCTTATAAAAATAACGGAATATCAGCAGCTGGATACAGGAAAGCTGATGGATGTGTATTACGAGAGCAATTATGAGAATACGGATTTCTTTTTTCCTGAGGAAGCGGATAAGGAAGCTGCTGTAAAAATGGTCGAAGCAGGGTTTCTGGATTTCCTTAAGGATGACTTTTTCAGCAAAAAAGACGCGGCATACTGGATTCTTGAGACGGGCGGGATATATGTCAGCGCGTTAAGAATGTGCAGGATAAAGGAAGGACTGTATTATCTTGAAGCGCTTGAGACCCGTCCGGATCACAGAAGAAAAGGATACGGAGCCATGCTTCTTTCAGGCGTTGCGGATTCCCTGAAGGAAGACGGCCCGTTCAGGCTTTTGAGCTGTGTCGGCAAAAAGAATACGGCGTCCCTTAAGGTCCATGAAAAAAGCGGATTTCAGATAGTGTCAGAAGAAGGTTATGACTACCTGAATGGGGAGACGGACGACCATACTTTCGGGCTGGAATACTGTTATCCGGGGGAATAACAGGAACAGGAGGCGCAGAGGTATGAGTTTTAGAAGGACAGTATTAATTCTGCTGTGTATCATGCTTACAGTCATGTTTTCCGGATGCGTAAAAAAGCCTTCGGTAAAAAACACGGTAGAAGGGAACATGAAAACATACTATGAGATGACGGACGAGACATGGATGTGTGATGACCGCATATATAAATACCGGCTTGAGATCAGCGGCAGGATACCGAATGCTGCTGTCGATTCGTCCTATATATATCTCAGCAATATCGAGGAGATAACTTTTGAAGAGGCATACAAAGCCTCGGGGATAAGCAGTTATTCAGGTGATTATTTTTCACCTGAAAAAGCAGTCATGGTCGAAATGAGATGAACGGTAAGAGTCAGTTAACTGAGGTGATCTTATGAGTTGGAAATGTCCGAGATGCGGCAGGGAGTTCAGCAGAAGGGACCAGGATCATTATTGTATAAGACCGGAGAATATCGATGAGTATATCGATATGCAGGATGAGAAGACAAGGCCTGTTCTCCATGAAGTCAGGGCGATAATAAAAAGCGCGATCCCCGATGCGGAGGAGCGTATATCGTGGTCGATGCCGACCTATTGGAAAGGACGTAACATCATACACTTTGCTGCGTCCGGGAAGCATCTTGGTATCTATCCGGGAGACGGGGCTATAGAGTCGTTTGCAGATGAGCTCGCAGGTTATGATACCAGTAAGGGAACTATAAGGTTGCCGTATGAGGAACCTATTCCGGCAGGTCTTATCCGGAAGATCGCTAAATGGTGCTTTGAGAATTACGTGAAATAAAAATGGGAGACAGACTGATCGGGCACGTTTTGACCTGCTCATATCAGGCGTATCAATGGAGGCACAGATATGCTCACAACATATATACCGGAGTATAATGATCTCAGTTTCCGACAGCTCATGCTGTCTGACGAAGAAACGATGTCGTACAACAAAGCATGGGGAGGGACGATACCATGGCCCAGAGAAGAATGGGCGGACTGGTATGACTGGTGGATAACGAATAATGAGGGCAAAAGGTATTACAGACTGCTCAAAGATAAAACAGGCCGCTTCGTGGGAGAGATAGCGTACCACATCGACAGGGATACGGGCTATGCTCTTGCTAACGTGATCATATACGCGCCTTTCAGAAGAAAGGGATTCGGCGGGGAAGCGCTCGATCTGCTGATAAGAGCTGCAAAGGAGAACGGGATCTCAGTGCTTTATGACGATATCGCCATTGACAACACGGCAAAAGAGATGTTTTTAAAACACGGCTTTATTGAGGAATACAGTACCGAGGATAAGATATTCCTTAAAAAGGAGCTCTGACAGGAAGCAGGGATATGACTTGTATACGGAGGAAGACTGATTTGGAAATATGTGACTTGAAACTTAAAGATCTTCAGCCCTCCCAGTTCTGTATCTCAAAGAAGAAACTCGGCGATATCGGACGCTGGTTCGATCCTGCCGATCTGTCGGGATTCGATCCTGTCCCGGTAAAGATACTTAACGGCATTCCTGTCATGACAGACGGGCATACCCGTGCAGTCGCTGCCGTATTGGCAGGGCTTGATACGGTGCCGATTATGCTCGATGAGGATGATCTCGACTGGGATATGTACCTGGCATGTGTTAAGGCATGCCGTGAAAGGAACATCTTTTCACCTTACGATCTTATAACTGAGATAGTTCCTGAAGAGGAGTATACTCTTAAATGGGACAGATGGTGCGACATCATGCAGGCGGAGATCCTGCTGAACAGGAAACAGAGCATTTTTCCCGTAAGGGAAGATGAGTAATATATCAGTAGGGGAGATATATGAAAAAATACTATATAGCAAGCTGTGTATTCACTTCAGGATATCCTGATCTGAGCGCGGCTGTCCAGGAGTATGTAAAGAGGAGATTCGGACTTGAAGTCGTCCGCTGCTGCGTCCCAAATTACAAACTCAGGGAGTTTGAGGCAAGGATGCCCGAAGGAGATCTTCGGGACCGCTGGTGCGCACTCCCGGATTCGGCTGATTTTAATGAAGGTGATGAGATATACTCTCTGTGCCATAACTGCAACAACATCATAGAAGAGACACGACCCGGGACAAGAGTGCGTTCACTGTTTGAACTTATCGACGGGGATTACGATTTCCCGTTTCCCGATTTCCATGGACTGAAAGTGACCGTACAAGACTGCTGGAGATCAAGAGACAGAAAGAACGAGCAGGATGCGGTGCGGAGCCTTCTTAAGAAGATGAATATCGTCTGTATTGAGACGGATAATAACCGTGACAGGACAGAATTCTGCGGTGTTTCCCTCTACCGTCCGCAGCCGCCGAGGAATCCCAAGCTTGCGCCTAAACACTATGTCGAGGGAGCTGAAGGCAAATTCCTGCCTCATACGCCTGAGGAACAGACGGCACTGATGAGGGAATACTGTCGCCGCTTCGTTACAGATAAAGTAGTATGTTACTGTCATTACTGTGAGGAAGGAATGAAGATAGGGGGAGCAGACGCAAGGCATCTTGCGGAACTGCTGTTCATGACGGGGACAGGTACGGGATGGCAATGACATCCCGGATGCCGGACATATAAACAATGATCTGAGAGGATGACGGCCTTGGATACTAATGATGAAAAAGTGACATGGGAAGGGCTTTCCCATGAAGAGAAAAATTATCAGCTGTATTTAAAACAGAAAGAACTTCTTGATCTGTTCTTAAAGAAAGGAGCTATATCGAAGGAACAGTATAAGAAGAGCCTTACCGACCTCACGCTTAAGATGGGGTACTGTAAGTGATGATTATAAGGAGAAAAAAGATGTTCAGGGATCTTGCAAGAATAAAGCAGAAGCTGAGTGAAGAAGAGTGCATAAGCATACTGAAAAGGGAGCCCAGAGGCGTTCTGTCCGTGCTTGGGGATGACGACTATCCGTACGGGATGCCGCTCAATCATTTCTACTGCGAAGAAGACGGGAAGATCTATTTCCACAGCGGGAAGATCGGGCATAAGATAGATTCAATAAGGAAACATGACAAGGTGTCCTTCTGTGTTTATGACGAAGGCATCAGAAAAGAAGGGGACTGGGCTTTGACAATAAAGAGCGTCATAGTTTTCGGAAGGATAGAGCTTATTGAAGACGTTGAGAAAACGTATGAGATATCTCGCAGGCTCAGCCGCAAATTCACGGGTGACGAAGCCTATATAGATGAGGAGATAAGGAAATCGGGACCCAGAACTCTTTTATTCGCGCTAATTCCCGAGCATATGACGGGAAAGGTCGTAAGAGAAGCCTGAATGTACAGCGGAAGGATCAGATGAAAAGAAGAGCAGTTATACTCATGATATTCCTGGCGGTATCGTTTACCGTGCCTGCTGCCCTGTCTTCCTGCATGTTAAAGCCGGAAGCACCTATTGCAGAAGCCACGGAAGAAGCTGCCTATGAGGATGCCCGGGCGACCGCTGAAAATGATGAGAGCATACCGACGGAGGAGTCGGCTTCTGAAACATCAGGAAGCCCTGAGGAGGATATACAGGAGAATGAAACGATGGATAAAGCGCTTGCCATGACGATAGGGGATACTCCCGTAACGGTAGTATGGGAGGATAATGACTCCGTAAAACAGCTGTTTGAGCTTGCTAAAAGCGAGCCGCTCGTGATAGAGATGTCCATGTACGGAGGATTCGAGCAGGTGGGAAGCATAGGAACAGACATCGTAAGGGACGACACGAGGATAACTACGGGCCCCGGAGACATAGTGCTCTATTCGGGGGATCAGATCGTTGTCTTCTACGGCTCAAACATCTGGGAATACACGAAGCTCGGAAAGATAACGGGGCTTGATGAAGGGGAACTTGCGGGCATGCTCGGAAGCCAGGACACCGTTATTACTCTTTCTGTCAGGTGACTTGTTTACAGCAGATAAAAGGTTGGAAGATGGATATAAGAGCACTGATTATAGAGACACTGGTCCTTATCATATTGTTCACTTTTGTGACATTAAGGGCAGCGAAGGATCCTCTTAACGTCGTGTATGACATGCCGCAGAAGATAATAGACAGATGCGCGGATCTGGGGCTGATAAAGGAAAGAAGGAAAACGGCTGACAGGAAAACCGTCATAAGAAAGACCGCGGCCTCGATCGTTTTTGCGCTTCTTTTTGCCGCCATGCTGTATTTCATAAACGGAGCCCGGTCGTTTATCATGGGCGCGGTGCTGTCATATATCATCTGGACGGTGATAGACTGGTACGACTGTATTGTCCTCGACTGGATCATCTTCTGTCACAATCCGAAAATGATCATACCGGGGACAGAGGACCTTAAGGACGCATATAAGGATTACGGCTTCCATGCTTTGGGGAGCCTTAAGGGCATGCTGATAGGGCTGCCGGTAGCCGCGCTCACAGGCTTTTTCGTGCAGCTTCTTACATGGATATCCGCTTAGGGGAAAAGATAATGATAACGATAAGAGAGATACCGCTTTGTGAAAGTGATGCTTTTTTCGATCTGCATATCGGATATCTCACTGATGACGGGATAATAAGCGACGAGGAAGACATAGAATACTTCAGCGGGGACGAGTACCGAGACATCATAAGGCAGCATATGGCCCGCGATATAGACAGGCATCATCTCGTCTATTTCATCAGGGACGGAGAAAAGATAGGAGCCTGTTCATACTGTACATATATAAGCGAGGACGGTCAGTGCTTCATACTTGATTTCTGGGTCTTTAAGGATAAAAGAGGGGGAGGGACCGGTCACGAATGCTTCCGCGAACTCGAGAAGTACACCCGTGAAAGTGGAGCGGAGTACTACAGGCTCAACAGCACGAAAGAGGATTCGGTACGCTTCTGGAAGGATCTCGGATTCGTTTATGACGGTACCGACGAGTATGACATGCCCCTTTACATAAAGCGCTGACAGAAGCATACTGAAAACCGATAGAACGCTCCCAAAGGAGCGTTCTTATTATATGCTATCTATTATATTTCATCAGTTATTTCCGGATATCCGGCCATAGCTCATCAAGCTGATTGAAGAATACCACAGCAAGGGACGCGTCGAAGAAATGGCTGTCGAAATCATCCCCATGAAAGAACATACAGTAGCGGTGGCCGTAGCCGGTACCCGTAAGGTCATACACGAAGCCGTCTGTTATCCTGTCCTTTGCCCACGGCCATTCTTTCTGTCCCAGATAAGTGACCCCGCAGTCCGTAAACTCTTTAAGGTCCTTAGTCTTAAGCAACCCTATGCCGTTTTTGGGAGAGTGGATGATATAGAATTCGTCATTCTCATTTAAGACGCAGACGTTCTCGCCGCAGGCCGTATTTCCCCTGAATTCCCAGTTAACAAGATCCTTCGAGGTGCTGAAGGATACGCCGTTCTGCTTATAGAAGCAGTAGAAGGTGCCGTCATCTTCCAGTATATAGGGGTCGATCATGCGTCCCATATCCTCGACGGGGATATCGCCCTTCACCATGAGCATAACCGGCTCTTCCCAGTTCATAAGGTCTTTTGACTTCATCGTGAAGACCCTTGACTTCTCATTCCCGTATTTCTCGCCGTTGGGTCTCGGATAGGTCTGTACTGACAGATAGTAATACCCGTCATGAAATATGACGTTGCCAGGCGAAGAGATGTTTATGTCAAAATCCCTGGGGCTCAGTATCACGGGCTTAGTCCAGTTCACGAAATCGGTGCTCGTGCTCTCGGCCAGATAGAAGAACTGCCCGTGGGAGCATTCTCCACGAGGGAGAAGAAGAGGTAGACCGTCCCGTCTTTTATATATGCCGCGGGATCGCGGTAGGCGAATCTTTCACTTAGGGGAAATACCACGCTGTACCTGTTGCTGAACATGTTCCGGTGTCTCCTTTATGGCTGCACGATATATTTCTTTCCGTTCCTGTACTCTCGTGATAATGCCTGCATATAAAAAACGCAATGAAGACCGTGTGCATATGACGGATATAAAACGGTTTGAATTATCCCGGTATAACGGATATCATTATGTATGAAGGAGATCATAAAAAATGAAACTGACGCTTGAGACGGAAAGACTCATTTTAAGGCCTTTTGAGCATGACGATGCTGAAGACATGTTTTACGGCTGGGCAAACGACGACGAGGTAACGAGATACCTCACCTGGAACACCCATAAAAGCCCAGAGGAGACATCTAAGATAATAGACTTATGGATAAGCGAATATGAGAAGCCCGAGAGGCTCAATTTCGCCATCGTGCTGAAAGAGACCGGGAAGCTCATAGGCGGGATCGATGTCGTTGGATATCTTGGCGGAGTCAACGGCACGCCCGTTATAGGGTATGCGCTCTCGAGGTCCTGCTGGAACAGGGGATACATGACCGAGGCTGCGACGCGCGTTATAGGCTGTCTTTTTGACAAAGGCTATGAGGAGATCAGGATAGATGCAATGGAGGAGAACACAGGGTCGATAAGAGTCATCGAAAAGTGCGGAGGGACCTTTATAGGAACAGAGATCATGGCCAGGCCAGCAAAAGGAGATAAGATAAAAGTTAGGAAGTATATAGTGAGGAAAGACTGATATGGCATTTGACTACAAGAAGGAATATAAGGAATTCTATATGCCGAAGAATGCCCCCGGCATAATAGAGATACCGCCCATGAACTATATAGCGGTAAGAGGGAAGGGAGATCCGAACGAGGAAAACGGGGAATACAAAAGGTCGATAGAGCTGCTTTACGGCATCGCATACACCATCAAGATGTCATATAAGGGGGACCATAAGATAGACGGATACTTCGAATACGTCGTGCCTCCCCTTGAGGGCTTCTGGCAGCAGGACGGCACGGACGGGATAGATTATGCGCACAAGGAAAATTTCAGGTTCATCTCGGTCATACGTCTGCCTGATTTCGTGACGGAGGAGGATCTTGACTGGGCCGTAAAGGAAGCCGGGAGGAAAAAGAAGGCCGACTTCTCGGACGTGGAGTTTTTCCGTTATGACGAGGGGATGTGCGTCCAGTCGATGCATATAGGATCATATGACAGCGAGCCCGAGACCGTCGCTTCCATGCACAGATACGCAAAGGAGAACGGATTTGTGCCTGACATAGGGGAGAAGAGGCTCCATCATGAGATTTATCTTTCAGACCCGAGGAAGGCGGATCCTTCAAAACTTAAGACCGTCATAAGACATCCCGTAAAAAAGGTCAGTGACGACTGAGGGTAATATATTTGAGCTTGAGGAGGTATCATGAAAAGAAGTCTTAAAAAGACACTGGCGGCAGCGCTGGCTGTCCTGTTGTTTGTATCCCTTGCATGCTCGGCTGGCGGATGCGCAAAGAAGAAAAAGCTGAAGGTGACCGGCCGAGTGACCAGGGATATAGGTTTCGTTGGAATGTCGAACCCTATATCGCATGAAGAGGAATTCGGAGGGATATACATAAAGATCACGATAGACGACTTCAATGACATGGGCTTCAGATATGGTGACAGCGTCGATCTTTCCTTCTCCAACGGCTTTATTATGAAGGATATCCCGTACTACAACGGATACTATACCGCCGTGGGAGAACCTCTTTTAGTAGCTTATCCTGGCTATCCGTTCATAAGGGCCGGCATAAACAACGGAGACGATCTCTGGGAGATAGCAGGCGTCGACGAGACCTGCGAGTGCGACATCGAACTCAACGAGGAAGGCAAATACATAGATATCCAGAACGCAAGGGATATCCATTATGAGGATGACAGGGAAAAGTTCCCGAGCGACGAAGCGTTCGCAAACTTCAGGAGCCTGACAGGTGGAAGACTCAGGGAAGGCGTCATCTTCAGATCCGCTTCTCCCTGTGACGACCAGCACAACAGGGCCGGATATGTCGACGATCTTATAGAGAAAGCCGGCGTGAGATACATAGTGAACCTTGCTGACAATGAGGATAAGATAAAGGGATATATCGAGAGCGAAGACTTTAAGTGCGACTATTTCCTGTCCCTCTATGAGGAAGGGAACGTCATCCCGCTCGCGATGAACGCGAACTACGGATCGGAGGCTTTCAGAAAGAAAGCAGCAGCCGGTCTCACGGCAATGGCTGATAACGAAGGACCTTATCTCGTGCACTGTACAGAGGGAAAGGACAGGACAGGTTTCATATGCCTCCTTCTTGAGGCGCTTGCCGGAGCCAGCTATGAAGAGATCGTTTCCGATTACATGATCACATACGATAATTATTACGAGATCAGCACCGAAAAATACAAAGACAAATATGATGTCATAATAGACAAGGTCCTGGTGCCCATGATAAGGATAATCGTCGACGATGAGAGCGTTGAGCTTGAGAGTGCCGATATGACATCCTATGCCGAGAGCTATCTCTTATCGGGCGGCATGGAGATGGAAGATATAGAAAGGCTCAAAGGCATCATCCTTGAATGACGGGACACGTACGGGAGAATGGATATATAGGGCAGGTATAAGTGAGGTAAAGGGAAATGGAGATAAAGTGTGACAGACATGAGGGCATGTCGATATTCCGCCCGCCGCTGTGCTATGAGCTGACGGGCAGGAAGTACACGCTCGTGCTCGATAACGGATATGATAACGTGATCGAGTTCATAACGGATGAAGAGCTGATCCTGACCGAAAAGGGGACGGAGAAGAGATATCCGTATGACTGTATAAAGATGGCGGACGGGTGCTATTTCGTCAATTTTGAAGAAAGACCTCTTAAAGATCCGAGACGGGGGACCACGATCGTGCTCGATACGAGAGAGAGCCTTGTCACCGTATGCTATGCCGAGCTCGGACGCGATCCCAAGTTCCCCAGGATGCCCAGCACCGAGATAGTCTTCGGAGGGGTCGTGCGGCCTGACGGTACGGTTCCCCGGATAAGGCATGGCTATACCGCCGATATGGTTGGGACCTCGATAGACTGGAATTACGGTACGTTCAATATAGCTCACGTCTATCAGAGCGAGCGCTTCTACCGTGTGGCTTTCACTCCTCGGGCTCTTGAGCGCATAATGAGGAACAGCCCCGACATGATGGCAGGCTCGGACGGCAGACCGCCTGAAAGAAAGATATACGAAGACTATGCCGAATATATCAAGATACGTGACGGCCTTTACGCTGTGAGCCTGCTCGAGACAAACCTCGCGAGAAGGAACGATCATGGGAACAGCCTTTTCTTCCTTATGGATCTTAAGGAGCTGCATGACTGCGGAAGGGCGTTCGGGACCAACGGCGAGGGGTTGGACGAGAACTACACGTTCGGCGCGTTCGGAGCATGGTATGACGCCTCAAGGGAGATGTCGCTTGAGAGCATGTACTACATCCACTGACATGACCCGGAGGTGAAGAGAAAAATGAGCAAAAAAAGTCTTACAGATATACTTACGTCATGTGGGAAGTCTCATCCGTACGGTATGCCGGAAAGCAGGGAGACTGAGGGCAGGGTCCCCTCCGGAAGCGCTTCCGTAAAGATAAGGGACAGACTGTTTCTTGTGAGGAACGGGAATGAGATCTCTATATATGATGGAGAGACAGGCAGCGTGATAAAGCCACGTGAATGTGTATCCGACATCAGCCTTGACGGCTTTAAAAGAGAGCTGTCCTTTGCTCCTGACGTGATCCTTCAGGCGGAGTTCGGAAAAGAGACTGTAAGGATCGGGGAAGAGGAATTTGATATAAGGACAGGGAAAGTATCGGACAAACTGCTCGTTATAGAGTTCAATAAGACTGAAGACATCATCGTATTCGATGTATCAAGGTTCCTTCTCTATGCTTCCATTGATGGGCATTTCATGCTTGGATATATGGAGGTATGACCTTTTTGCTGCACAAGGATCAAAGGGATGCTAACGGACGATAGAAGGGTAATAACGCTTTATCATACGGGCTATGAAGAGATAACCCGCCCCGATATATCAAGAGGGAGGAAGAACGCCGATTTCGGACAGGGCTTTTATCTGACGGGCGATCTTCAGTTCGCAAAAAGATGGGCAAGGGAAAGAAAGGACAGGGATACGGTCATCAATACGTATGAGCTCGATCTTGGAGGACTTTCAGTACACCGGTTTGAAAGGGACGGGGACTGGTTCGGCTATATATACAGCAACAGGGCAGGCCTTGAGGATGCCTTAAAGGGAGCGAATGTGATAACAGGTCCCATAGCCAACGATACGATATACGACACATTCGGCATAATAACAAGCGGGTTTATAAAAAAGGACGACGCTTTAAAGCTGCTTTTGAACGGGCCGGAATACACACAGACTGTAATAAAGACGGAAAAAGCCCTGTCGCATCTTAAATGGATATCGTCAAGGAAGCTTGATAAAGAGGAGATAAGGAGCTTAAGGGGTACGGTCAAGGCTGAGGAAGAGCAGTTCCAGAGACAGGTGACCGAGACTCTTCTTAAGATAACGGGGGAAGACCCTGAAGATCTCTAAAGACAGGGTATTGAACATTTCACGGGGCGGTGTATAATATAATTAATTGTGCACAATAATAAAGCGCGCAATATATTAAAACGGAACGGAGAAAGAAAAATGGAAGGGATCAATAAGGTTTATCAGTTTCTTAAGGACGCACAGACATATTACCTGGCTACAGCAGAGGGAGACCAGCCCAGAGTAAGGCCCTTCGGGACAGTGCTCCTCTACAACGGAAGGATCTATATCCAGACGGGAAAGGTAAAGGATGTGTCGAAACAGCTCGCGGCAAATCCGAATGCGGAAGTATGTGCCTTCAAGGACGGGAAATGGCTGAGAGTAGCCGGAAAGCTCATAAACGACGACAGCAGGGACGCAAAGGCTGCGATGCTCGATGATTATCCGAGTCTCAGGGCAATGTACGACCCCGATGACGACAACACCCAGGTGCTTTATTTCAAGGACGCGAAGGCGACTTTCAGCTCATTCACCGAAGCACCCGAGACAGTGGAGTTTTAAGGAAGTATCACGATGGAAAACAGGAACGGGACAGGAAGATACGAGAGTATAAAGCTTAAGAATCAGCTTTGTTTTCCTCTCTATGCCTGCGCCAAGGAAGTCGTAAGGAGATATAGGGATCCGCTCCTGGATCTTGACCTCACCTATACGCAGTACATAGTGATGATGGCTCTCTGGGAATTCGGAGACATGACCGAGGGAGATCTCGGGAAAAAGGTGCTCCTCGATTCAGGGACCCTTGCACCGCTTCTAAAAAGGCTTGAGAAACAGGAGCTCATAACGAGGACGAGGCCTAAAGACAACGAAAGGAAGCTCATCATTTCGCTCACTGAAAAGGGTGAGAGTCTAAAGGAACAGGCGCTCTGCGTACCGCCCAGGATGGCAGGATGCATAGATCTGCCTATGGAAGAACTTATACAGTTAAAGCGGCTTCTTGACAAGGCCCTTATGAAAATGGAGGAAAACAAATGATCTACGATTACAAGGTAACGACAGGAAAAGGCGAAGAACTGGATCTTAACACTCTTAAGGGAAAGGTCATCATGGTGGTTAATACCGCGACAGGCTGCGGCTTTACTCCCCAGTATGCCCCGATAGAGCAGATGTATCTTGACTATCATGACAAGGGACTCGAGATACTTGATATCCCCTGCAACCAGTTCGGCGGACAGGCCCCGGGAACAGACGATGAGATCCATGAGTTCTGCCAGGTGCATTTCAATACGACCTTCCCCCAGATGAAGAAATCTGACGTGAACGGAGAGAATGAGCTCCCCTTATATACTTATCTCAAGCAGCAGAAGGGCTTCGAGGGATTTAGCGAGCACCCGTTCAAGGCTCTCCTTGAGGATATATTCGCAAAAGCAGATCCCAACTGGGACAAGAAATCAGATATAAAGTGGAATTTCACAAAGTTCATAATCGACCGTGAGGGCAATGTTGTGGCACGCTTCGAGCCTACAGCAGATATGGCCGACGTTGAGGCCTGCGTGAAGGCTCTTCTGTAATATCTGATCGTACTGCAGAATAAGACTTAAAGTGTTATTTGAACTGAGGCCGTCGGGGAAGACCTATCCTGGGCGGCCTTTTAAACAGGCATTTAAAAAACCGCAGATGACAGTTTCAAAAATCCGCCCCGAAAATATATAATATATTTACATGAATTAAGCGCTGCCGCAGAAATAATATATCGTGATATAAAGGGAGAACTTCAATGAAGATAACTGTAAGCCGCAGTCAGCCTCTTGGAAAAGCTGACAAAATGCTGTTCGGACATTTCCTCGAGCATTTCCACCGACAGGTATACGGCGGAGTATATGATCCCACCTCTCCGTTTGCGGATGAGGACGGCATGAGGACAGACGTCATAGAGGCGTTAAGGAAGATAAAGACACCGATCATAAGGTGGCCGGGAGGCTGCTATGTGTCAGCTTACGACTGGCATCTGGGAGTCGGGAAGAACAGAGTCCCCAATTATGACAAGGCCTGGAGAGTCGAGGAATCGAATGAGTTCGGTACGGACGAGTTTGTAAAGCTCTGCAGGAAGATAGGCTGCGAGCCGTACATATGCACCAATGCCGGCACTGGTACAGCGGAGGAGATGAGCGACTGGCTCGAATACTGCAACGTGAAGGATATGGGCCGCTTTGCCAGAGAAAGGATAGAAAACGGCTATCCCGAACCTCATAATGTAAGGTACTGGAGCATAGGAAATGAAAACTGGGGCGACCACGAGATAGGATCAAAGACGAAGGAAGAGTGGGGAAATCTGGTAAGGGAATCGGCCAAGATGATGCTGAGGACTGATCCCACGGTAGAGCTGTCGGCAGCTTCGATAGACGATCTCGACTGGAATCTGAATCTTTTAAGAACAGCAGGAAAGTTCCTCGACTGGATATCGATACACGGATACTGGACGGCGACAGGGGACGGAAGCGACAGAGCGTCCTATGATACGATAATGCTCATGACCGGGGATGACATATCCGGCCCCATCGACAGGGTAAGGGCTTATCTTACCGCAATGGGATTCGAGAAGAAGATAAAGATCGCGTATGACGAATGGAATCTCAGGTTCTGGTATCATCCGAATCTCATGGATATATGGAACCGTGAGGGGAAGAGAGACGAGGACGAGGAGTTCTATAAGGATAAGGTCATCGGCGAAAGGGACAAGAACGACATCAATTCCGTATACACGATGGCCGACGCTGTCTTCTCGGCGGCATTCCTCAACACCTGCATGAGGAACTGCGATATCGTGAAGATGGCATGCTTCTCACCTGTTGTGAACACCAGAGGAGCCATATTCACATACAGGGACGGCATAGTCCTAAGGCCTCAGTACTTTGTGTTCGAGCTTTATGCCAACCTTCTTAAGGATACAGTGCTCGATATCTGGGAGGAAGACGTGCCGGTGCTGTCCGGAACGGCAAAAGGGACTTTCAGGACCGTCGACGCAGTCGATACGGTCGTGACCTGCGGGGAAGACGGATATGCTGTGGCAGCCGTCAACAAGGATCCCGTAAATGTGGCTTCAATCACGCTCGCGTCTCTTGAAGGCGATATGAAGGAATACCGTATCCACACAGTGAACGGACCTTCGACCGATTCATATAACGACATAGGCAGGACCGAGGTAGGCATCACAGTAACGGAGTGGACAGCATTCGACGGGAAGATCACGCTTGAGCCGCATTCGGTCAATGTGATCGAGATAAGATAAACACACAGGTACCGCATATAAGGCGGTAAGATACATCACAGGAGAAAATGACAAAATGAAGCTGCTCTTAAGGCTAAGCAGACAGGCTATAAGATACAAGGCGCTGTACGTGGCAGCGATCCTCTCGACTCTTGCGCTCACGCTCGTGAACCTCGCTGCCCCGAGGGTGCTCTCCGCCATGACGGGCATCGTGGGAAGAGGAGTGACCGAGGCTGACCTTAAGACAATAGGCTGGCTCACGGTGCTGCTGATAGCCCTCTATCTGTTAAGAGTGCTCTTCAGATTCATGAGCAACTACATGGCGCATAAGGCCGCATGGTATCTGGTGGGAGACCTGAGGACAAAGACTTATGACAAGCTCGAGCGCATGCACCTGGGATTCTTCCATGATAAGGAAACAGGAGACCTGATGAGCCGTGTCATAAATGATACGAGAGACTTTGAGCTCCTTTACGCGCATATGATCCCCGAGATGATCACGAACATAGTGACCTTTGCGGGAGTGCTCATAGTGCTTCTCACCATAGATGCCAAGCTGGCTCTCATAACCTGCGCTCCGATCCCGTTCATACTTATATCCGGCATCGTCTTCGCAAAAAAGGTCAATCCGTATTTCAGGACATCGACAAGGAAGATGGGCGAGCTCAACGGAAAGCTGCAGGACAATCTTTCTGGCATACACGAGATACAGTCGTTCGGAAGGGAAGAGTATGAGACCGGCAGGATAAACGAGAAGAACTTCGATCACGTAAGGGCCATGCTTCAGGCTTTAAAAGTGAGCGCGGTGTTCCACCCGTCGGTCGAGTTCATATCTTCGATAGGAACGATACTCGTCGTAGGCTTCGGCGGATACCTGGCGTACAGCGAGGGCTTAAGCGCCGAGACCGTTGTCGCGTTCCTTCTTTACCTCTCCCTTTTCTACCAGCCCGTTACAGGCCTTGCGAACCTCCTTGAGAACATGCAGCAGTCACTAGCCGGAGCGGAAAGGGTCATGGGGATACTTGACGCTCCATGCGAGATCGAGGACAGGCCCGGAGCAAAGGATATCGGGGATGTCGAGGGCGAGGTCGAGTTCAAAAACGTGAGCTTCTCATATGTCGAAGGTATACCTGTTTTAAATGACGTCTCGTTTAAATGCAGTCCCGGGCAGATGCTGGCCCTCGTAGGACCGACCGGAGTCGGGAAGACGACGATAACGCAGCTCATATCGAGATTCTATGAGCCGACATCAGGCAGTATCATGATAGACGGGAAGGATATAAGGGACGTCACGATAGAGAGCTTAAGAGGCAATATCTCCGCGGTGCTTCAGGACACGTTCCTTTTCAACGGGACTATAGCCGAGAATATCAGCTACGCCAAACCAGACGCATCGATGGAAGAGATCAGGAAGGCAGCAAGGGCAGCAAATATCGATGAAGAGATAGAAGCGATGCCGGGAGGCTACGATTCGATGGTAGGCGAGAGGGGAGTCAAGCTCTCCGGAGGCCAGAAGCAGCGCATAGCGATAGCAAGGGCGATATTAAGGGGAGCTCCCATAATACTCCTTGACGAAGCCACTGCGGCAGTCGATGTCGAGACCGAGCGCAAGATAAGGGATGCCATTAACAGCCTCGTAGGAAAGCGTACCGTCATAGCGATCGCTCACAGGCTCTCCACCATAAGGAGCGCGGACCAGATCCTCGTGATAGAGGAGGGAAGGGTCGCGGAAAGAGGCACCCACGAGGAGCTGTTAAAGCTCGGCGGGAGCTATGCCCATATGTATGAGATACAGGCCGAATCAGAAAAAGAGCTGGCCTAGCATCATGATCTTATTTGAAATTGACACCCGCCGCGTGCGGGTGTTAGATTATAGGTGTCATAAGGACAACAGAATATCTGAAAAGGAGCTTTATAAATGGGAAACTTCGAATTTAAGGACAACGAGAACTATTTTATGCCTATGAGCCTTCTTCCCCCCGGAAAGGACGGAAAGAATGCTCTCGTAGGAGCACACTACAACGAGAACAAGCGCTATAAGGTAGTCTACAGGACAGACAGAGAGATGATCCAGAAGCTCCTGCCTCCGGGATTCATAGCCAAAGATCCAGGGATCATAAGCATCTGCTTTGCCGAGTGCCGCGGCATCGACTACATGGCAGGCGGCGGTTACAATCTGGTATGCGTCGACGCGGACGTGGAGTTCAGAGGCAAGAGAGACTATGCCGAAGGCTCATATGCCCTCGTGCTCTGGATGGACAAGTTCTATCCCATACTTTTAGGCCGCGAGCTTCTCGGAGCTGCAAAACTCATGGCTGATATCCCTGACGCATTCGTATACAACAACGAGACAGTGACGTTCTATGCCGCAGAGGAAGGAACGAGACTGCTCGAGGGCAAGCTCTGGAACTTCAGGGAGAAGACGAAGGAACAGATAGAAGCGGACGCAAAAGCCGGCGAAGGAAAGTGCTGGCTCGGATACAAATACTTCCCGTCAGTAGATCTTAACGGAGCTGATGTGAGCTATGCCACATACCTGCCTACCGAAAACGTCACCAAGAGAGCATGGAAGTGCGACGGAGACTTCAGGTTCATAGGCGACATAGAGTGGACGCACGCTCCTCTTTCATGGAATGTAGCCAATACTCTGGCAAAGCTCCCCATATATGAGATAGTGGACGCTGAAGCGTGGATAGAGTCGAGCATCTATATGCCCAACAGGAAGCTTCTCTGATAAGAGAGCGATAAATACATAAAACGCGGAGCCTGCCCTTGTACCGGCAGGCTTTTTTGCGCCGATTGTGTACCGCGGCCTCGTATGGTATCATGGGACATGGAAGATGGTTTTCCCAAAGGACATATCAAAAAGGAGATTTTTTATGGAACAGAAGCTTTTCAAAGATCATGTGATGCAGTTTGCCATACTGTGCCGTGACATCAAAAAGACGACAGAAGCCTGGGCGGAATTTCTTGGCGTACCGGTACCTGAGATCATAATCTCCGATACCTATGAGAATACGCAGGCGACATATAACGGAGAACCGTGCCACGCCCGTATCTATCAGTCTTTCTTCGATTTCGACAATATCCAGTTCGAGCTGATCTCGCCTATGGATGATACGCCTTCTGTCTGGCTTGAATATCTTAATAAGAACGGAGAGGGCTTCCATCATATAGCCTTCGGCTGCAAGAACATGAAAGAGACGAAACGGCTCCTGGCCGAGGAAGGTTTCCCGACCGTGGCGGACGGCGAATACAAGGGAGGAAGATACGCTTATCTCGATACCGTGGGCAAGCTCACGATGATGCTCGAGCTTCTTGAGAACGATTAAGAGAAAGAAAAGTCCGGTCTTGTATGAAAAACTGCCTCCGCTTTTCCAGGCGGTATAAGGCAGTTTTTTTCATGCGGCATAAGATGATATAAAGCTTTTCTGAAATAGGGTATAATACATATACGGGATACTTAGCTGAAAAACAGGTTTACTTATATATTGGAGGTCTTTATGAAACTTGCGACTGCATTATCACAGCGTGCCGATCTTCAGCGTAAGCTGAGCGAGCTGAACACGCGTCTTAACAACAATGCCAAGGCACAGGACGGCGAGGCTCCTTCCGAGGATCCGAAAACACTTTTAAAGGAACTGGATGGGACGCTTCTGGAGCTTGAAAAGCTGATCGCCGCCATAAATCTTACCAACAGCAGGACCGAGGTCGACGGTACTACGCTTACTGAACTTCTGGCAAAGCGCGATATCCTTGGGAAAAGGGTACAGATCATGCGGGGTTTTCTTGACGCGGCCAGCAGCAAGACCGACAGGTATTCAAAGACCGAGATAAGGGTAGTGAGCACAGTAGACGTTTCATCGATGCAGAAAAAAGTCGACGCCGTTTCAAAGGAACTGCGTGAACTGGATGAGAAGATCCAGGAACTCAACTGGACGACTGAACTTATCTGAAACAAGACTCAGGTTAAATCAGGAAAAGCGGGTGCGATCTCAGCGGCTGAGAATGAGTCCGCACAGTGGCGGCATGCGGGACATGTCTTTGGGTCCGAATCCCTTACGTACATTTATTCCCTGCAATGTTACACTTGCAGCCTTAGTGCATTTTACTTCGCAACGTGATCACCACAGCACCGGTTTCCTGATCAGGGCGGGCAGGGGGAATCATATATGCTGCAGCATGCAGATATAAAGGAGATATGAAATGCCGATGATGGTCGGAGATATATGCGTGAAGTGCCTTATTGACCAGCAGGAGAGACTTACTGACGATAAGGCGCATCTTGAAGAGGTAAGAAGGATAATAGCCGAAAGGAAAGAGGACGATACCGCCCCCTATCTTGTCCATCTCTTCAACGAGGCGTATAAGAGGCGTTTCAAAAGGACCGTTTCATACAGCGATATAAAAAGGACCTATAACAAATTCGTGATGTCGATGGAGGATGCCTTAAGAAAAAGGATAGAGGAACACGAAGATCCGTTTTTCACATCGCTCATATTCGCGAGATACGGCAACTTCATAGACTTCGGAGCCATGAAGGATATTGACGAGGAAAGGTTCCTTTCGCTCTTTGACGATACCGAGCCGGGCGAAAATGACAGAAGGACATTTATGAGGTTTACAGGCGAGCTTGAGACCGCAAAGACATTCCTTCTCATAGCCGACAACTCGGGAGAGATAGTTCTCGACAAGCTGTTTATAGAACAGCTTAAAAAGAGATATAAGGGGATAGACGTATCCGTCATGGTGAGGGGAGAGGAGACTTTAAACGACGCAACGGAAGAGGATGCCGTATATACCGGGATAGATAAGGAAGCAAAGGTGATCTCAAACGGAAACTCAGTGGCCGGGACCGTATACGGAATGCTGAGCCCCGAAGCAAGGGAAGTATTCGACGGCGCCGACGTGATCCTCTCAAAAGGCCAGGGCAACTATGAGACGCTGCTCTATATCGATCGGCCGGTATATCATTCTTTCTTATGCAAATGCGACCTGTTCATGGGCAAATTCAATGTTGAGAGATACACGGGCATGTTTTTAAGGAACGGCTGAATGTCTATGTACTGTAAGATAAGAAAACTTAAAAAGTCCGAGACGGATCTTCTTGAGAGATTCCTTTATCTGGCGATATTCGTGCCCAAAGGTACGGAGCCCCCGCCATACGATATCGTAAAGAGACCTGAGCTAAGGGTATATACTGACGGATTCTATCTGAACGAAGGGGACATGGCGTTCCTGGCAGTTAAGGACGGAAAGCCTATAGGAGCCGCGTGGGCCAGGATAATGGACGACTACGGGCATATAGATGATCTGACACCTTCGCTTGCTGTATCGGTATGTGAAGAGCACAGGGGAAAGGGAGTCGGTACCGGACTTCTTACAGCTCTTATAAATGAGCTTAGGGAACAGGGATATGGCAGAGTCTCGCTTTCCGTACAGAAGGCGAACAGAGCTTTCGGATTATATAAAAGACTGGGATTCGTTACCGTAAGGGAAGACGATGAGGAAGCAGTGATGGCGAGATATCTTTAGGACGGAGGGAAGAAGAATGGGCATAACCAAAACAGACTTCATGAGAGGGATGCAGTGCAAAAAAATGCTCTGGCTCGATAAACACAAGCCCAGCCTAAAGGTGATACCGTTAGAAATACAGGAAAGGCTCGATGCCGGGAACGATTTCGGCGACAGGGCAATGGCCATGTTTGGGGATTATGAGGAGATGACGGTACTAAGACCCGGAACCAGTATCCCCGACAAGAAGGCAATGATCGAGAATACGAGGGAACATATAGAACGGGGAACTCGTGTCATATGCGAGGCGGCGTTCAGCTATTACAATAACTACTGCGCTGCCGATATTCTTAAAAAGAACGGAGACTGCTATGACTTCTACGAGGTAAAGAATTCCCCGGAGGTCCGCGAGCAGTACATAAAGGACGCGGGCTTCCAGTACTATATAATGATGAAGTCCGGGCTTAAGATAGGACGCATCGCGATAGTGACGCACGGACCGGACGAGAGCGATCCCTTCGTCATAAACGACGTTACCGAGGCTGCTAAGGAAAAGGCAGCCTGGGTCAACGAGAATATATGGGAGCTCAACAGGATGCAGAAGAGGCCCGACGAGATAGAGACTGAGCCGGGTCCGCAGTGCATGGAGCCTTATCCGTGCTGGTACTACGGATACTGCCACAGAAAAGAGAACGTGCAGGAAGAGCAGGAAAATGGCATTTAGGATAATAAGGAACGACATAGCAAAAGTCAAAGCAGACGTTATAGTCAATACGGCGAATCCGAAACCTGTGATAGGCGCCGGGACCGACAGCAGGATATATTCCGCTGCCGGTAGTGACGATCTTTTAAAGGAAAGAAAAAAGATAGGGGAGATAGCACCGGGGGAGGCCGTATATACGCCCGCCTTCAGGCTCGATGCGAAATACATAATCCATACGGTGGGCCCCGTATGGGAAGGCGGAGACAAAGGCGAGGAAGAGATATTAAGAAGATGCTACAGGAATTCTATGAACCTCGCAAAAGAGCTTAAGGCAGAGAGCATAGCTTTTCCGCTCATATCTTCAGGTTCTTACGGATATCCGAAGGACAAAGCACTCATGACAGCCCTTGAGGAGATAAAGGGATTCCTCTTTGAGAACGAGATGGATATATGGCTGGTCATACTCGACAGGAAGTCGCTTGAGCTGTCCCACGATCTTGAAGGGGAGATCGAAAGCTTCATATCCGACAGCCATGCCTCGGTCGTGATGGATCGTGAGTACAGTATCGGAATGGTAAGGGAAGATAAAAGGGAAGAAGCTCTAAGAAGAAGGCGGGCTATGAAGAACAGGACGGAGGAGATATTCATGCACTCCATCCCGGTCCACGGAAAAGGCGTGCCCGCATCAGCTTCGCTTTCCCTTGACGATATAGTAGGCAAAAAGGAAGACACGTTCCAGGAAAGGCTGTTCAGGCTCATAGACGAAAGCGGGATGGATGACGTCGAGGTATACAAGAAGGCCAACGTCGACCGTAAACTCTTCTCAAAGATAAAGGGAGATCGGGACTACAGGCCCAGCAAGAAAACAGTCCTGTCCTTTGCGATAGCTCTTGAGCTAGATATAGATAAGACGGATGATCTTCTCGCGAGAGCAGGACTCGCGTTTTCTCCAAGCAGCAATGCTGACAAGATCGTCTGCTACGCTATAACTACGAAACAGTACAATGTATACGTCATAGATGCCTGGCTGTTCAAATACGGGCTATCCACGTTGAGCTGAAGCATCTGACGGGGGACTGTCGCCTGACAAGCGACCATTCCCCTTTTTGTTTTTTATATACTTAGATCAGAGAGAAAAACAAAAGGAGGAAACGGAAATGTTAGGCGCGATATTAGGTGATATCATAGGTTCCCCGTATGAATTTGACAGGGGAGAGAAGACGAAGGATTTTCCGCTTTTTACAAGAAGGAGCCATTTTACCGATGATTCAGTCATGACTGTTGCGGTGGCGGAAGCTGTCATCAACGCAATGCGCCGTGACAGAAGAAGGGCAACTGCTGAAGAATATGCCAGATCTATGCGGGAGTGGGGGCGCGAATTTCCCGACGCGGGCTATGGCGGTATGTTCAGCCGGTGGCTCGTAGATGAAAACATGGGCCCGTACGGGAGCTACGGGAACGGTTCGGCAATGAGAGTATCACCGATAGGCTGGCTTTATGACAGCCTTGAGGAGACGAGAGAAGCGGCAGCCGATTCGGCAAAGGTGACCCATAACCACCCAGAAGGGATTAAAGGTGCGGAGGCTGTTGCAAGCGTTATCTATCTTGCCAGGACAGGAAACAGCAGATCAAGGATCAGGAGATATGTGGAGGAGGAGTTCGGATACGATCTTTCAAGGACCCTGGATGATATAAGGCCCGGCTATCATCATGTCGAGTCATGCCAGGAGACAGTGCCTGAAGCGATAACCGCATTTCTTGAAGGAAAGAGCTTTGAAGATGTCATAAGGAACGCGGTATCACTGGGAGGAGATACCGACACGCTTGCGTGTATTGCGGGCAGTATGGCGGAAGCATATTTCGGAGTGCCGGAATATCTCTACAAGGAAGTCGTGTTAAGATGGCATCCGCATATGAGAAATGTGTACAGATATTTCACACATTTAAAAAGGGAAAGGTGGGAGAGAAACATGGATGATATGAGAACGATAAAAGTGGCGGGAACAGGTACGGTCAAGATGAAGCCCGACATGATAAGGATAGGGATCACGGTGACGGGAATATACAGGGATTACTCTGAAGCCTTAAAAAAGGCCGACAGCGATACCGCAGCCATAAGGGATATTATCGAAAAAGCAGGCTTCGGACGGGATGAGCTTAAGACGACTGATTTCCATGTAGAGATCGAAAACGAAGGCTATATGGAGGACGGAGTATATAAGCAGAGGTTCGCAGGATACAGATCAAGACATGAGATGAAGCTCGAGATGGAAAAGGATAACGGGAAGCTGGGGGAGATACTGGGTAATATCGCCTCATCCGATCCGAACCCCGAGCTCTCGGTCACTTATTTCATTAAGGACAGAAAAGGCATGGAGGAGATGCTCATAGAGGCTGCTGTAAAGGATGCCAGAATAAAGGCTAGGATAATAGCAGGCAGCTTGGATGTGGCCCTTATCGACGTGGTGAGTGTTGACGCTTCGGATATCAACGACGGGGCCGAGATCCCGGTGTTCAGGATGGCCAAGAATGAGACGATGAGCGACAGGGCAATGGGCTCATACGACATGGAAATGGCGCCTGATGATATAGAAACTTCAGCAACAGTCACGGTCGTATGGAAGATCGACTGAGGAAATGAATACAAATGCATTCTTGATAAAGCCCCCGGAAAGCCGATATAATATATAAAAATCGGTATTTCAGGAGAGATAAGATGAAGCACAAAGTAAAGCTTACGGTCATAGATAAAAAGCTTTATCCCGAACTGCAGAAAGAGTACTGTGCCGACCCTAATGCCGGAGAGTGTCCCTGCTATAATGTGGGCGATGAATTCATTTTTGAGAGAGACGGAGATACGGACCATTTCTGGCACGGAGGGATAGGTACACTGGTTAAAACGAGCGGGGACCCCGATAAAGTTGCCGGAGGACCTAAGATGCCGCACTGCTCCGAGCTCTGGGACGCGATATCAAGATATATCTATTCCGGACTTCAGGGAGGTTCCATAATGAAGGACTGGATGAAAGACGAGAACGTGATGATCGGATGCTGTTCGGACGGTACGAGACCGGTGATATTCAAGATAGAAAGGATAGACTACTGAGATTCTCAGTGGAGAATGATACATGAAGATTCTGGTAACATATTTCAGTGCTGAAGGGACAACAAGAAAGGTCGCAGAGGAGCTGGCCCGCATGATAGGTGCGGATCTCTTCGAGATTGAGCCTGAAAAGATCTATACACAGGCGGATATAAACTGGAGAAATCCAGTATCGAGATGCAATCTTGAGAAGTTCGGAAAGAAGGATGTGCCTGTAAAGGGAAAGATAGAAGGATTCGATCAGTATGATACCGTCCTTATAGGTTTCCCGATCTGGTATGGAGCAGCCCCGAACGTTGTAAACACTTTCTGCAAGGGATATGACTGGACTGGAAAGACAGTTTATGCCTTTGCGACATCCGGAGGCGGAGGAATAGGCAAAACAGCCGAAAAGCTTGATGAGTATGTAAACGGAGCACTGAAAGTGGACGCATTGCTCGTTAAGACCGCCGAGGACATAAAGAACTGGCTTGGCCTATGATCTATGTAATCAGGCATGGGGAGACTGAAAAGAACAGAGCGTATGCCCTTCAGGGAAGGAGCGATCTTCCGCTAAATGAGAAAGGAAGAGAGCAGGCTGCCGATGCCGGGAAAAGGATAAGAGCGCTCGGTATAGAGTTCTCACACGTGTTCTCATCACCCCTTGTACGCGCGGTGGAAACCGCAAAGCTTATTGCTCCTGATACGGGGATAATAACAGACGACCGTCTTATAGAGATGGATTACGGACCTTATGAGGGGGCGGATATGAACCATCTGCCTCCCGAAGTCCTTTTCTTTTTTAAGGACTTTGTGAATAATCCTGCTCCTCATGGGATGGAACAGCTTTCAGATGTTGTAAAAAGAACGGGATCATTCATCGAGGACATCAAAGAGTTAAAAGGCGATATACTTATATCCACTCACGCCATAGCGATGAAGGGCATACTGGAGTACCTGACACCGGGCTCAAACGGCAGCTACTGGCCAAAGTATATAGGCAACTGTGCTGTGTACACGGTGGATGTCAAAGACGGTCTGCTTGGGATACCGGTGGAGACAGAGATATGAGGGACCTCACTTTTATTTTCGTACATGGGCTTTCCGGATGGGGAAGCTATGATAAGAGGAACCGATATCTGCCTTACTGGGGCTTAAGGAGCGGAGACCTGATATCCATCTTAAGAAAAGAAGGTATCGACAGCTATGCAGTTTCGGTGGATCCTTTCGGGAGCGCATGGGACAGAGCCTGCGAGCTTTATGCCCAGATAGCGGGAAGAAGGACGGATTACGGAGAGGCTCACAGCAAAGAGTTCAGACATGAAAGGTTTGGACGCGATTTCTCTTCATGCCCACTTATTGAAAAATGGGACGATGATACAAGGCTCGTGCTCATAGGTCATTCTTTCGGCGGAACTACAGCGAGGCTTTTTTCCGAGCTTCTGGCTAACGGGGATGAAAAAGAGAAAAACAGCGGAGCGAAGGATATCTCGTCCCTGTTCCTGGGAGGAATGAAGGACAGGGTATTTGGCATAGTTGCGCTCGCATCCCCCATGAACGGGACCACAGCGTATGATATGTATGAAGATGAAAGCTTTGATATAAAGAACATAAAGATCCCGCTTATAAGCAGGATCTTCGGCCATATGACTTCTGTAGGTACTGAGCCTAAGTTTGACGGTCGTGACAGAAGAGATTACGCTGACTATGACATGCATATAGATAACGCTATGAAGCTCAATGAGAGAATGAAACCTATACCGTCTGTATACTATTTCTCTGTTCCCTGCAGCAAAAGCATCCTTCAGAAGGACGGTACATACAGACCTGATAAAAAGGGGATGGAGCCTCATTTTATAAAGGCATCAACACTTATAGGACAGTATACCGGAAAGACTAGGGGCGGATTTGAAGTTGACAACAAATGGCTTGAAAACGACGGCCTCGTAAATACATTCTCAGCAAAAGCACCTATAGGAGCGCCATCAACAGATTTTAATAATGACTGCATAGAACCGGGTATATGGAATGTATTCCCAATATTTGACGGTGATCATATGTCTTTGCAGGGCGGTTTTTTGAAAAAGAAGAATATATCAGACTTTTATTTGTCACTTTTAAATTGTGTTAAATATGTATAAGTCTGATTAATAAGGATTTTTTATGAATTAGCTAAGACTGCTTGTCAGCATTGTTATATGAAGACAAGAGTTTTAACCGTGAAGATTATTTGGATTGGATAAAACTTAGAGGATAGCAAATACTTATGTTGAAAGATGGCCTTTACGAACAGGTTATAAATAAAAAATTGGATACCGAGCTTTCCGGAACGGATAAACTCAGCCAAACTGCGCCAATTGATACTGCCGAGGCATCTAAAGTGCTGGCAAAATATGTTGCAGAAGTTGTCGAGCGTGGACTTGATAATCTAAAAGACAATGGTGGGGATTTGGATGACCAGGTTGCGTTGGCTAATCAGATCATTAAGATCATTATGGCTGAAACAAAAGAAGAGGAATTCAATTCTCTCTCGGTTGCTAAACGTGCAGAACAGCTTTTTGCTTTGTATGATAGGAAGAACAACATTTGGGCTCTGGATGAAAAAGCACAGATTACCCGTCCTGAGACCTCAATTGCTCAATCCAGTCTGTTTACAGGGGCAGCACATGAGCCCCAGATGTATTCCGAGCTTAAGAAGGAAATCGTATCCTGTAACCGTATTGATATGCTGGTATCGTTTATTAAGTGGAGCGGCTTACGTCTGATTATGGATGAGCTTGTTACATTTACCCAAAATGGAGGAGAGCTGCGTATAATAACTACTTCATACATGGGTGCAACAGATGTTAAAGCTGTTGAAGAGCTACACAAGCTTTCAAACACGCAAATAAAGGTTAGTTATAACACGAAGATTACGCGACTTCATGCAAAGGCATATATTTTCTACAGGGACACTGGCTTTACAACAGCATATGTAGGTTCGTCAAATTTATCCAATGCTGCACTTACCAGTGGGTTGGAATGGAACACAAAGATCACAAAAAAAGATCTTCCGGAGACTATTGATAAAGTGGCCGCTACCTTTGAATTTTACTGGAATGATAAGGAGTTCGAGTATTATGATGAAGGGCAGCGAGAGCGTTTGGCACATGCACTGCGCGCAGAAAAGTTTTTTGAAAATAATAATCCCGAGCTCTATACTGTTGACATTAATCCTTATTCTTATCAGCAGGAGATTCTTGACAAGTTGGAGGCTGAACGCACAGTTCGAGGTTACACGCGTAATCTTGTAGTTGCAGCCACAGGTACGGGAAAAACAGTTATTTCTGCGCTTGATTATAAACTGTTCCGAAGAAAAAATCCTGGAAAGCCTTGTCGATTGCTATTTATTGCCCACAGGGAAGAAATCCTAAGACAGAGTTTGTATACCTATAGGGCAGTACTGAAGGATGCTAATTTTGGAGCGATGTATGTAGGTAAAAATAAGCCAGACAGCATTGATAATCTGTTCCTTTCAATACAGACCTTTAATTCTCAGGATTTCACATTAAAGACTTCACCAGATTTCTATGATTATATAGTTATAGACGAGTTTCACCACGCGGCAGCACCTACATATCAAAAACTATTGGCATACTACAGACCGAAGATTCTTTTGGGGTTGACTGCTACTCCTGAGCGTATGGATGGCAAAAACATTCTCAAATATTTCAACAACCGTATTGCAGCCGAGATTCGTTTGCCTGAAGCTATTGAGCGCAAGTTGCTATGCCCATTCCAATACTTTGGAGTAACAGATAATGTGGATTTGGACAAACTGAGATGGTCTGCAGGGGGCTATGATAAGGGAGAACTATCAAAGGTATATACACTTAGCGGTACGATAGCCAAAAGACGTGCTGATTTAGTTATTGCTTCCTTGTTGAAGTATGTAACTGATATTGATGAGGTTAAAGGGCTAGGTTTCTGTGTCACGGTTGATCATGCGGAATTCATGTGCCGTTATTTTAACGAGCATGGTATTCCGTCCATGTTCTTGACTAAGGACTCTTCCGACAAGGAAAGATATAATGCTAAGGATAATCTTGTATCAGGCAAGGTTCGCTTTATTTTTGTCGTTGACATTTACAATGAAGGAGTTGATATTCCAGAGGTAAATACAGTGCTGTTCTTACGCCCAACGGAATCCCTGACTATCTTTTTACAGCAGCTGGGCAGAGGCCTGCGTTTAGCAGATGGAAAAGAATGCCTTACAGTTCTTGACTTCATTGGCCAGGCAAACAGAAAATACAATTTTGAAGACAAATTTGCGGCATTGCTTTCTAATACCACACGAAGTGTTACTCGTGAGATCAAGGATGGATTTGTATCTGCACCAAAAGGTTGCTATATCCAGCTTGAGAAAAAGGCATCAAAATACATATTGGATAATATCAGAGCTTCGTATGGTAATACAGCAGGATTGGTGTCAAAGATATCTTCGTTTGAAGAAGATACAGGTTTGAAGCTGAATCTTGCAAATTTCCTTGATTATTATCATCTTGATCCACGGAACATATATAAGTTTGCTACTTTTTCCCGCCTATGTGCGAATGCAGATGTGATTGAAGACTTTAGCGAACCTTTGGAAGAAACAATTACCAAAGCAATGGCTCGGCTGGCGGTGATCGATTCTCGAAGATGGATTTCATTCCTTCTTGATATACTTCCCAAATTGGATGATGTGGACTTTGATAAGCTTTCAGATCTTGATAGGCGGATGCTTCGGATGTTTTATATTACTGTTTGGGGCAAAGCTGCAGAAGACTGGAGCAGCGAAGATGTTTGGGATAATCTATACACTTTGGCTGACAGTACTGTATTGTTAGGTGAGCTGATTGATCTGCTGAAATACCAGTTTAATAGAATTGACTTTGTTGATGCACCGGTTAATGTGGGATTTGATTGCCCGTTGGATTTGTATTGCACCTATACTCGTGATCAACTGCTGGCTGCATTAGATTTTCTAAAGCCTTCCACTGTACGTGAGGGCGCCAAATGGCTGCCAGATCAAAGAATTGATGTATTCTTTGTGACTTTGAACAAGTCTGAAAAGGATTATTCGCCTACAACAATGTATGATGATTACTCTATCAATGAATGGCTTTTCCATTGGCAAAGCCAAAGCACAACATCAGCTCGCTCTGCTACAGGTCAGAGATATATTCATCACAAAGAGAAAGGAAGCCGAGTGCTGCTTTTTGTTCGCGAATTTAAGAATGATAGGATAACAAATGGCGCAGAGGCATATAGTTATTTGGGAACGGTAAACTATGTAAAACATGATGGAGAGAAACCAATGAATATAACGTGGCAGTTGGATGCTCCAATTCCAGCAAAGTTTTTAAAGAAAACAAACAAATTGGTGGTTGGATAAAGCTGAGATATAAACAATAACAGAGTTTACCGTTGGTTATTCTATAAAATCTGGAATAATTGTTTAGAAATATTATCTCTGATTAAAATATGGCATAGGAATTAAAATGAAAACGATAGAAGTGGTTGCTGCCGTTATAACGGCAGATAACAGAATATTTTCCACCCAGAGAGGATACGGGGAATATAAAGATGGCTGGGAATTCCCCGGAGGAAAGATGGAGGAAGGGGAGAGCCCGGAGCAGGCTCTCATAAGAGAAATAAGGGAAGAGCTCGAAACAGATATATCTGTGGAACAATTCATCAGGACCATTGAATATGATTACCCGAAATTCCATCTTAAGATGCATTGCTTCCTATGCAGTATAGTTTCAGGAGATCTGGTGCTCATTGAGCATGAAGCCGCAAGATGGCTCACGAAGGATACTATAGATGATGTTGACTGGCTCCCTGCAGATACACTCATCCTTGACGATATAAAAGATTTGATGGGCTGGAATGAATGATATAAAAGGCTGTAAATTCGGCCTTTAAAAATTTGTCTTGACTATGACGTTACATAATACTTTATCATAGAGCTCAGGTAAGGAGGAAAGACCTATGATGACCGTACACGAGGTGAGTGAACTGACCGGGCTTACCGTAAGGACTCTTCAGTATTATGACAGGATAGGGCTGTTAAGACCCGATTCCTACTCGGAAGCAGGCTACCGCCTGTATGACAGGGAGTCACTTGAGAAGCTTCAGCAGATACTTCTTTTCAGGGAGCTGGAATTCCCGCTTGACGAGATAAAGAAGATCATGGACAGCCCGGGATTCGACAGAGACGTGGCTCTGACTCAGCAGATAGAGCTTCTGCGTATGAAAAAAGACAGGATATCTGGTCTTATCGAACTTGCTGAAAGAATAAAGACCATGGGGGTAAACGATATGAGTTTCAAGGCATTTGACAGGAAGAAAATGGATGAATATAAGAAGAGGGCAAAGGAGACCTGGGGAGATACCGCCGCATATAAGGAGTATGAGAAAAAGTCCGAGGGTAGGTCTGACACTGAGCAGGCAGGGATAAATGCGAGGCTCATGGGCATCTTCTGCGAGATGGGGAAGGTGAAGGATGAGGATCCGGCTTCCGAAGCGCCGCAGGCTCTCGTGAAAAAGCTTCAGGATTTCATAACCGCCCATTTCTACAACTGCACTGACGAGATACTGTCAGGTCTAGGGAAGATGTACGGCAGCGGGGGAGAGTTCACGAAGAACATAGATGAAGCCGCGGGCGAAGGCACTGCGGTATTCGCTGAAAAGGCGATAGAGGCTTATGTGAAAAAATGATACATGGCATAAAAAGAGCGTCTTCTTATGAAGACGCGTTTTTCTTTATAAAGCCCTTACAAGCTCTATTTCACCCTTCAGCCTTAAGGCCAGATCGTCGTCAGTAAGCTGCATGCTCCTGTGGGTCTGGAGCATGACTCTGTTCTCCTCGGGTGGGATGAGGAACGCCTTTTCCCAGTCGTAGAGGAGATCCCCGTCTCCCTTTATGCGGAGCCATGAGCGTAGGGACGCAAGCACCTGCGCTGTCAGTTCCACTCCCGCGAAGCAGTCGTTGTCATAGATATGCGCGAACCTGCCGTGGACGTTGTCCATCTTTTCAAGCGTTTTCCTCGAAGCCTCAAGGGCCCTGTCGGCCCAGAGGAAAGCCTGCAGATAATCGCCTTTCATCTCGTGTGCCGCGGCGTTGCAGAATGAATAAAGGCTCTCGCATCCGTTCTTATGTATATACGCCTGAAGTATGATGTCGTCCCTGAATCTTAAGGCTGCCTCTTCATTTAAGAGATATGAAGTCTCGTGGCATTTCCTCAGGTATTCCTTCCATGAGGTCATCCCGGCGTAAGCGACAGAGCATATCTTTTCAAGCTGATTCCCATATGAGATGTCTCCTGCTGCCCAGAAGAGGGACTCAAGAGGCTTTTCTGTCTTACCGCTCATGAGAGCGCGGGCAAGGGACCTTAACGGGAAGTGGTAGTACTGATCTCCCGCACGGTCGTCATCGTTAGGCCCGTAGTGCACGGCATGCTCCGAATACTTCGTATAGACGGGAGCGATGCCGCTCTCTCCGTAATAATCTCTAGCGAATTCGGAAGCTGCCTCATCCTCATCGTACTTCCCTGAAGTCCACATCCGACGTATAAGATCCAGCATGAAGACGTGGGGCTTCACCGAGCCAACGTTCACGTTCCATATCTCACCGCCGCCGTTATCGAGCACCGCCTTTAATTCATCGGCTATCATCTGAGGCGGGTTCTGCAGCATGGTTATATGGTTCGCTGCCTGAAGGTCGTAGAAGCTTATATGGTAATATATGCCGTTCTTTCCGTCATCATTTCCGTCGGGCATCGAGGGGTTTCTCGGATTGTCGTTGTTCTGTCTTCTCGAGACCATCTTCCCGTATCCGTTATCTCCCCAGATCTTTATGACTCCGTCAGGTATGTCGAGGAAGCCGTTCCTGTAAAGGCCAGTCATCTCACCGTAGAGGTTGGTGGTGAATACGGCGTCCTTATCCTTTTCCCGTACGAGCTCCATCTGCCTTCTCATAACGTCGGATATGAGCTTTCCTCGTTTCTCATCGGAATCGAAGGAGGTGTCGGACTCCCAGAAGGAACTGTCGCCCTGGCCCCTGAAGCCTATGGTCCATACGACTCTTTTCCCGGCATATCTGTCTATTGCCTCTTTCCAGAGACCTTCGAACAGCTCAGGATAGAGGATATATGAAGGCTTGAGGTCGGGATAAGCCCTTCCGAACATCCTGGCTCCCAAAAGCTCGGTATGGTGCTGCGTGAGCCAGAGCCCCATGTCAAGAGCCATCTCGTTTAACATCTGTCCGTCATATTCCCTGTCGGTGCCGGCTATGACCATGTTGCCTCCGCATCTGAGCACGGTCTCGAAGACGCGTCTCCATACAGCTGCGCGCTCGGCTTCTTCCTTATGCCAGCCTAAAAACAGCACCTCGTCGTTTATGAACCAGCAGCGGAACCTCACCTTATACTCGGGTGAGCTCCAGGTGCCGGCGGGTATCACGGCCTTATCTTTTTTTTCGGTCTTCGTGCCGGTCCACCATGAGAGCGGCTTTATGCCGAGGAACTTCTCGCTTATAGAAAGTAGCCCGTACACGGCTCCGAGGTCATCACCGGCCCGTATGGTAATAGAGTCTTCAGCAGCTTCTGCCGTGAAACTTTCCTTTCTGATATCATTATCGAAAATGACGTTTATCGTGTTCTCTTTTCCGTATCCGGTGAGGACTTCCGACATATCGCGCTTAAGTATGTCTTTTGCGTTCCTTACGGAGGGGAATTCCTCTCCTCCCTTTATCGCAGTCGAAAGCGACAGTTCAAATCCATTCATCTTATCTCTCCAGTAAAACAGGGTATGACGTTTCCGCCATGTATATTATATACCATCATGTAAGCGCCGTTCCATAACGGCGTCCGACACATCCCCGTGTCTTTTCATGCTCTTTCCTTTATATCTCCTCCGTTTCACTGTATAATCATATGTACATAAACTCTTTCATCAGGAGAAAGGAAAAGATGAGCAAGGAAAAGGCTGTTGCAATGAGCCAGGAGGAAAGAGACAGGACCATAGTAAGGACGAGCTATATAGGGATAGGAGCTAACGTCCTTTTAGCGGGATTCAAGGCCGCGGTCGGTCTCATATCGAACTCGATAGCGGTGGTCTTAGACGCTGTTAACAACCTGTCGGATGCACTGTCGTCTGTCGTCACCATAATAGGGAATAAGCTGGCCGGGAAGAGACCCGACAAAAAGCATCCTTTAGGCTACGGAAGGATAGAGTATTTAAGCGCCCTCATAGTGGCCGTGATCGTGCTCTATGCCGGCGTTACATCGCTTATCGAATCGGTAAAGAAGATAATAACGCCCGAGATACCCGATTATTCGGCGGTGTCGCTCATAATAATAGGGACGGCTGTCGCGATCAAGATCATACTCGGAAGATACGTGAAAAGAAAGGGCATAGAGACAGGCTCGGGAGCCCTCGAGGCTTCTGGCTCCGACGCCATGATGGATGCCGTCCTCTCGCTATCGGTGCTCATATCGGCCGTTATCTATCTCACGACCGGGTTCTCGCTCGAGGCCTATGTCGGGGCAGTGATCTCGATAATGATAATAAAGGCCGGCATCGAGATGGTCATGGATACGGTAGGCGAGATCCTTGGCATGAGGGCTGAGAAGGACCTTTCGGTAAGGATAAAGGAGCTTATAACCTCCGAACCGGAGGTCATGGGAGCGTACGACCTTATCCTCAATAACTACGGCCCAGGCAAGAACTATGCTTCGGTGCACGTCGAGCTCCCCGACACCATGGGGGTGGATGAGGTCGACAGGCTTACGAGGAGGCTCGAATCGAAGGTGTACAGGGAGACCGGTATAATACTTACTGGAGTAGGCGTCTATTCGTACAATACGAAGGACGGAGAGGCGGCCGAGATGAGGAACCGCGTGATCGAAAAGGTGATAGCGCATGATTTCGTGCTCCAGATACACGGATTCTATGCCGATACGGAGGCCAGGAAGGCAAGGTTCGACACTGTCTTAAGCTTCGATATATCGCCCAAGGACGCGCTTGAGATACTTTACCGCGAGATGGGCGAGCTCTATCCGGATTATACGTTCGAGATAGTGGCCGACGTCGACGTGTCGGATTAGGAAAGGAAGAGGAGATGTCAAGAGGAGATAAGGCAAAGGAGCTTTTCCTTGAGGGATACAACTGCAGCCAGGCCGTGGTATGCGCGTTCACGGATCTTACCGGGCTCGATATCAGTACTTCGGCAAAAGCGGCGTCCTCGTTCGGGGGAGGTCTTGCAAGACTGAGGGAGGTATGCGGGACCGTGTCGGGAGCCGCCATGGTGTTAGGTCTCATAAAAGGCTACGATGACGTGAAGGACCCGTCAAAAAAGGCAGAACATTACAGGTTCATAAGGAGCTTCGCCGAGACTTTCGCCAGGGACAACGGCTCCATCATATGCCGCGAGCTTTTAAAAGGAGTGAAGACCACTCCGGGAGGAGATCCGGAGCCAAGGACCGGGGAATTCTATAAAAGAAGGCCCTGTCCCGAGCTCGTGAAGTATGCCGCGGATCTCGTGGAGAAGATGCTTGAGGATACAGGCGAAGAGCCCGTATGAGCGGCGTCAGAAGAAAACAGGATATTTAAAACGGGAGACCGTATGAGCTTTTGCGGCCTCCCGTTATGTTTTAAGCAGGTGTATATCTTTTTTTATTCCTTATCCGGAGCTGCCGCTTTTGCGGGCTTTACAGGAAGATCCTGAGCTGTTCTCACGGCTTCGTCGATATCTATGACCCCGTGGATCCCGTTCTCGTCGAGCTTTCTTATGAGCTCTTCGTTGCCGCTCCTTCTGTAGTCGTTCGGGGTCATGCCGAACCACTTCCTGAAACCTATGCAGAATACCGCGATGTTCTTATAGCCTACTCTCTCCGAGATATCGGTGATCTGGAGGCTCGTTGCTCTAAGGAGCATCGAAGCCGCCTGCATCCTTACAGAGGTCACATACTGGTGAGGCGTCATGCCGGCGTATTTGGTGAACACCCTTATGAAATGGCTCTTGCTGAGTCCGGCATACGATGAAAGGAAGTCAAGGGATATATCTGTCGTGTAATTGTCGCGGATGAAAGCCTTCGCTCTCTCGACAAGGGCCTTTTTGTCGCTTGCCAGTGCTGTGGACCCGTCCTCGACGATGAAGTATGTGAGTATGTCGTTTATGAGCTTCGACGAATAAGCCTCGTTTATGGTCTCTCTTGAAGCATAGGAATCTATGAGCCTGCTCATACGCTCGACTGTGAGTATGGTGCTCATTATGGTGATTATGTCCTCATGCTTTGTCTTTATATACTCATAATACGGTCTTGCCAGGACACCGTCGAAATGGAGCCATATGCACTCGGTCGCGGTATCCGTATAGTATGAGTGGGGAGCATAGCAGTCGAGCAGCGCAAACTCTCCCTTGGAGACCGTGTATGTCTTGCCGGACTGAGATACCGTCATGCTGCCTTCCGCGATGTACATAATGAGGAAACTGTCGAGGGAGGATCTCTCAAGTCTGTATCCCGGTTCATAGTAGTAGTGCCCCATATGCAGCGGATAGAAGAAGAGCTGCTTTGCTTCCTCGGTAGGAACGTTTACATATACGTAGGAGTTTTCGCCTACGTGTTCTTCCTGTGTTCTCATTGGTTTCACCCCCTTGAACCAAGTATAACATCAAATCCCGCAAAAAACAATTTTTATAAAATAAAAATTTAATATGCATTAATGAAAATCCAATATGGTGCGTGATATAATTCAGATGGGAAAGAACGCGGAAAAACCGCTGTTTTGAGAATAAAAATAAATTGAGGTCTTATATGGAAAGGTTTCCTGATCTTAGCGGCAAATACAGGGTGAGGCTTTCCTGCGGGGAAGTCTGTGAGGCAGTGCTCCCGGGCACTCTCGACGAAAATATGATAGGCGGCCCCGACATCCCTCTTGAACAGTGGAACGGGGGAGCGGGCGCGGGAGGCGACATAGATGAGAGCTTCGGGCCGTATCCGATAAACACAAGATTTACGAGAAACCATACATACGAGGGCAAAGCTGAGTTCGCAAGGACAGTGACGCTCGATGCCCCTCTTAAGGACGCAAGATACCTCATATACGTTGAGAGGAGCCGCGAGCTCAGCCTAACGGTGAACGGAAAGAAGGCAGAGAGGCTCACGGGCTCTCTTTCAGCGCCCTATCTTTTCGAGACAGAGGCCTTAAGGGACGGGGAGAACGAACTTGTGTTCATCTCCGACAACAGCTATGAGGGGCTTCCTGCGGGGGCCATAAAGTATTCCTCGGCAGCTACCGACGAAACGCAGACCAACTGGAACGGGCTTTTAGGCGAGATCTCCCTCATTAAAAAGCCCATGGCGTTCATCCTTTCCGTCATGCCGGCGGTATCGAGGGATATGAAGACGCTTGATGTGACTGTTGTCATTTCTCCTAAAAAAGACAGCCCTCTTAAAGGGACGAAGGCACTTCTTACACTGGCCTCTGAAGCGTTCGGTAAAACGGCAGCAAAAGAGGCAGTTCTGACAGAAGATATAACAAGAGTACATATAAAAGGGATAGAGTTAAAAAAGGACGCGGGAAAATGGGACCTTGGAGAGCCCGTCATGCATATGCTTACGGTCTCTCTTAAGGCTGAAGACACGGAAGACACATATGAGACCTCTTTCGGGATAAGGGCCATAGGGGAGGATAAAGATCACAGGATCACCCTAAACGGCAGGAGGATATTCATAAGGAGCGAAGCCAACTGCGCGGCCTTCCCCGAGACAGGGCACGCCCCGATGGACATTAGCAGCTGGCTTAAGATAATGGATACGTACATGAGCTACGGTGTCAACTGCGTGAGATTCCATTCGCACTGCCCGCCGCCCGCTGCGTTTAAGGCAGCTGATATGAGGGGCATCCTCATGCAGCCCGAGCTCTCGAACTGGGACCCGAAGGACGCATTCGGTACGGAGGAGGCATATTCCTACTATAAAAGGGAGATGGAGGACATCCTCGCTCAGTATGCCTGCCATCCGTCCTTCGTCATGATGACGCTCGGGAACGAGCTCTTCGCCGGAGAGGAGGGGCTTAAACGCATGTCCTCCCTCATAAACATGGGCAAGGATATGCTTCCCGACCGCATGTACGCCTGGGGGAGCAACGTGTTCTACGGGGAGAAGGGCTGCGACGCTGACAGCGACTTCTATACCTCGCAGAGCTATAAGGAACATCAGATGCGCGCCATAAGCGCGGCGCAGGACCCCGAGCACCCTGACAGGAAGGCTAAGATAAGAGGGTACCTTAACAACAGCTATCCCGACTCGGTGACGGATTACATGAGTGGCATGGAGGCCTTCAGAAAGGATTCCGATAAACCCATGTTCAGCTTCGAGGTGGGGCAGTACGAGGTGCTCCCCGATTTCCACGAGCTTGAAAAGTTCAGAGGGGTAACGAGGCCTGTCAATTACGAGATAATAAAGAAGAGGGCGGAGAAAAGAGGGATCCTTGACATCTGGGACAGGATGGTCGAGGCCACAGGCGAGATATCCCTCATGGGATACAAGGAGGAAGCCGAGGCTGTCATGAGGACGCCTCTTATGAGCGGGATATCGTTCCTGTCGCTGCAGGACTTCCCGGGCCAGGGGACGGCCATAGTCGGCATGATGGATTCCCATCTCGAGCCCAAGCCCTTCCCGTTCGCGCGTCCTGAACGCTTTAAGAGTTTCTTTAGGGATTCCCTGCCTATGATAAAGCTCCCGCGCTTCACTTACCGCGCGGGCGAAGATATGGAGATGACCGTATTCGCTGTAAACTACGGGAAGAAAGACATAAAGGGAGACTTAAGGATAAGGGTATACGGCAGCGCATACGGGGAGATCTGGTTCGAGAGCCTGATAAGGGACGCCGATATAAAGGCAGGGACGGCTCATGACATAAGGAAGATCACGGTCGTGCTTCCTGACATAAAAGAGGCGGAAAAGCTCGATATCAGTGTCGCGCTCAAGGGCAGCGAGGAAAGCTTCAGAAATACCGTATCCGTATGGGTGTATCCCGAAAAGAAGGAGGATACGGAAGGCATCAGTATCTTTAAGAGCCTTACGGACGAAGCCTTAAGCGTGCTTGAGGCGGGAGGAAAGGTGCTCCTTGAGCCTGTATCAGACAAAGAGCATATGCCTGGAGGCATAAGAGGACAGTTCACGACCGACTTCTGGTCCGTAGGCACCTTCCCGCAGCAGGAGGGCGGCATGGGCCTCCTTATAGATGATACTCATCCGGTGTTCAGGGATTTCCCGACCTCCTTTTATACGGAGCGCCAGTGGTGGCTCATGGCAGGGCAATGCGCGATGAGGCTTAAGGACGAGAGCATGAGGAAGGGCATCATCGTGCGGCAGATGGACTCATACGCGGAGCTCCGGACCATGGCCATGCTGTTCGAGGCAAGAGTGGGAAAGGGCAGGCTCATGATAAGCTCTATGGGGCTCGACACTCTGCCTGACAGGCCCGAGGTCAAGGCCCTGAGAAATTCCATGATCAGGTATATGAAGAGCCCTGACTTTGAGCCCGGTCTTAAGGTCACGCCCGAAGATATAAGGAAAATGATAATCTGACATATCCACGGAGGAAATGATGGACAGAGTAAAGATATATGAGAAACAGGTGGTCTTCCCGACATATGAGGCCGGGAAGCCGGAAAAGAATCCTCTTTTCATAGAGAAGAGGGCATATCAGGGAAGCACCGGCAAGGTGTATCCGCTCCCCGTTACCGAAAAGATAAGCGAGGAGAAAAAGGATAAGGAGTATAAAGCCCTCATACTCGAGAACGAGTACCTTTACGTGATGGTGCTGCCTGAGCTGGGCGGCAGGATCCAGAGGGCGTACGACAAGACGAACGGCTACGACTTCATATATTTCAACCGTGTAATAAAGCCGGCTCTCGTGGGCCTGGCAGGGCCCTGGGTCTCGGGCGGCATAGAGTTCAACTGGCCCCAGCATCACAGACCCTCTACCTTCATGCCCGTAGACTATGCCGTAAGGGAGAACGCCGACGGATCGGGGACCGTCATAATAGGCGAGACCGACCGCATGTACGGCACCAAGGGCAACGCCGAGATCACGCTCTATCCCGGAAAGGCGTATATAGAGATAAAGGGGAGGCTCTATAACCCGACAGATTATCCCCAGACATTCCTCTGGTGGGCGAACCCGGCGGTCGCGGTCAACGACGATACCTTCAGCGTGTTCCCGCCCGACGTCAACGCGGTCATGGACCACGGCAAGAGGGCCGTGTCCACTTTCCCCATAGCCACGGGCGAGTACTATAAAGCCGACTATTCGGACGGTGTCGATATTTCAAGATACAGGAACATAAGGGTGCCTACCTCATACATGGCGGCGCATTCCGACTTCGATTTCGTGGGCAACTTCGACGAGGGAAGGGACGCCGGCCTCCTGCATGTGGCCGACCATCATATCTCCCCCGGAAAGAAGCAGTGGACATGGGGCTGCGGCGACTTCGGAAAGATGTGGGACAAGAACCTGACCGACGAGGACGGCCCGTACATCGAGCTCATGACCGGCATGTTCTGCGACAACCAGCCCGACTTCACGTGGTTAAAGCCCCAGGAAGAGAAGAACTTCGTTCAGTACTTCATGCCCTACAAGAGCGTGGGCAGGGTCTCGAACGCAACGAAGGACTGCGTTATAGGCGTCGATTTCGTTGACGGTGACGGACACGTGATAGAGCCCGATCCCTTCGGATACGGAAAAGAGGCCTTAAGGAGCCTCGAGAAGAAGGCGGATTCGGGAAGGATAAAGATATACGCCACCTCCGTTTTCGAGGGCGCCGTTATAAAGGTGACGTCTGAAGGCAGGACCGTATATGAGAAGACCGTGACGCTTTCACCTGAAAAAGCCTTCATAGACCATATAAGGGGGCTTTCGGACTATACGGTCACCGTCCTTGATAAGGACGGGAAGCTCATAGCCTCGTATGACGAATACGTAAAGGAGAACAGGCCGATACCTGAGCCACAGGAGGCGATGGAAAAGCCTGAGAAGATAGAATCCCTTGAGGAGCTGTACCTTGCGGGCCAGCATCTTGAGCAGTACAGGCACGCGACGTTCCTGCCCTCGGACTATTACATGGAAGGCCTTAAGAGGGATCCATCGGACATAAGGCTCAACAACGCGATGGGCCTCCTCCTTCTAAGGAACGGAATGGCCGAAAAGAGCGTGCCGTACTTTAAGGCCGCGATAGAGAAACAGACGAGAAGGAACCCGAACCCGTACAGCGGAGAGGCGTACTTCAACCTGGGCCTCGCCATGGAAGCTCTTGGAAAATATGACGAAGCGTATGAAGCCTTCTTCAAGGCGACGTGGAGCTATGAGACTCAGGCAAACGCATTTTTCCACCTGGCATGCATAAGCGTGATAAGGGACAGGGACTGTGAGAAGGCTCTTGCGTTCGCTGACGAGTCCCTTATAAGGCAGTACCACAGCATGAGGACGAGAGCCCTCAGGGCCGGTCTGCTCATAAGACTTGGAAGGGATGAGGAATACAGGAAATTCATGGATGAATCCATGGCTATAGACCGCATGTTCCTCCCGCTCTCCTTCAGGGAGAAGGAAGATATCTTTGCCGGCACCGGCAGTGAAAGGAAGAGCGCGCTCGACCTCGCGCGTGAGCTCATATCCTATGGCTTCTTTGATGAGGCCGCTGATGTGCTTGCGAAATGTAAGGACACCGATCCTCTCATACTGTACTACCGCGCGTACGCCCTTTTAAGGGACGGGAGGAAGAACGAGGCTCTTGACTGTGCCGAAGCGGCAGAAAAGGCTGATAAGGATCTCTGCTTCCCCGGGAACGTCTTCGACGAGTATGTGTTAACGGAGATGATAGGGCTCCTTATTGAAAACGGAATAAAGGCGCCTCAGGCAAGATACCTAAGGGGGCTCATAAGATACGACAGGAAGAGATACGCTGAGGCCGTAAAGGACTGGGAGGACGCTTTAGGTGAGGATGACACGATAGCCCTTGCAGACAGGAACCTCTCGATAGCGCTCTTCAATCACGCGGCGGAGCTTGATCTCACACGTGAGGAAGCCGTGACAAGAGCCGTTAAGTATATTTCGGAAGCCGTAAGGCTCGACCCCGACAACAGCAGGATGCTCCTGGAGCAGGACCAGCTATTAAGGAAGACCGGAGCTGCGGCAGAGGAAAGGCTTATGAAGCTCGAAGGCAGGCCTGACCTTGTAAGAGACCGCTACGCGCTCATGCTGGCATATGTCGGGATACTGAACGATCTTAAGAGGCATGAGGAAGCGCTCACACTCATCATGGGCTACACCTTCCACGTCTGGGAGGGCGGCGAAGGGAAGGTAGCCGACCAGTACAAGGAAGCACTGTTCGGCCTTGCGGAGCGTGAGATGGAAAAGGGGACTGAGGAGTCGCTCTGTAAAGCTGTCGCCCTCATTGAGCGCACGCTCGCATATCCCGACAACCTGGGCGAGGGCAAGCTCGACAACGTTCCAGACAACAGGGCATACTACCTGATGGGGAAGGCGCTAAAGGAGCTTGGCGACGAAGCTGGCGCCAGGAAGTGCTTCATAAAAGCCACGGAAGGCTCGCAGGTGCCTGAGCCCGTACGCTACTACAACGACCAGCCCTCGGACTATATCTTCTACCAGGGGCTCGCCTTTAAGGAACTGGGAGAGCGGAAGAAGGCCATGAAGTCCTTCCACCAGCTCATAACCTTCGGGGAGACCCATATATTCGACGAGGTGGGCTACGACTTCTTCGCGGTGTCGCTGCCCGAGCTCGAGGTATATCAGGACGACATGAAGGGCAGGAGCGACGATTACTGCAGGAGGATGGCTAAGCTCGGAAGGAAGGGGCTTTCCATTCTTGAAAGCGAAGGCTGAACAGGACACGCGGTATAAAGAAAGAAGAGTTTTTATATATATAAAGGCTCTTCTTTTTATTTACACTTTATTCATCCGGATGAGATAATATTGATATATGAAATGACTTTTTTAAAGAGGTAACGTGATGAAGCTTCTTGTTGCGGAAGACGATAGGAGGATGGCGGGAGCCTTAAAGGAGCTCCTTAAAGAAGAAGGATATGATCTTGACCTGGCGTATGACGGGGAGGAGGCGCTGGACTTCCTCATGGCTGACATGTACGACCTCGTGATACTTGACGTCATGATGCCTAAAAAGGACGGTTTTTCGGTCGTGAGACGGATGAGGCAGGAGGGTATGAGGACCCCGGTCCTCATGCTCACGGCAAAGGGCGAGGTCGACGACAAGGTGACGGGCCTCGACAGCGGGGCTGACGACTATATGGTAAAGCCTTTCCTGTCAAAGGAGCTCCTTGCAAGGGTGAGGGCGCTCATAAGGAGGAACATAGGCTCTCCCGACGGCTCGCTCGCTTTCGGGGACATAACGCTGGACACGTCAAAGGCGCTCCTTTCGTGCGTGACGACCGGGGAGAGCGTAAGGCTCTCCGAAAAGGAGATGAAGATACTGGAGCATATGATAGCCAATCAGGGGCAGATAGTCTCAAGAGAGAGCCTTGCCATGAGGATATGGGGCTTTGAGAACGATGCCGAATACAACAACGTCGAGGTGTATATGACCTTCACCAGGAAAAAGCTGAGGTTCATAGGCGCCCTGACCGAGATAAAGGCCGTACGGGGCATGGGCTACGAGCTGAGGTGTGAGAATGTTTAAAAAGACGAGACGGAGGATGGTGGCGGCGATAATGCTGATCCTCCTCATAGCAGTCGCCCTCTTCATGGCGACCGTATATCTCTGGGACCGTGCGGAGACTGAAAAAAGGAACAGGGAGATGCTGGACGATTACCTTGAGGAAGTCATGGAGGATCCTTCCCCCTATCCCTACGGAAGGACGGATATGCCGCCCTTTGATGATGACGACGATGCCGCGGATGATGAAGATGAGACCGAAACGCCTGCAAGAAGACGCGGAAGGGGAGAGATGCGCGAGGAGTCGTACAGGGCTTCGCTCTTCTATTCGGCCATATTTGAAAACGGGAAAACGGTAAGGACCGATACGGGTGACGGCAGGATGGACATGGACGGTCTCACCGAGCGCGCCGCGAAGGTCCTTGAAAAAGGCGTGAGGGAAGGCAGGAGCGGCAGATATATGTATATGGTGAAAAAGAGCGGGGACAGGACTGCCGTCGGATTCCTTAACATAGCGGTATCGATGGAGCAGACCGACGCTCTTTTAAAGCAGATACTTGCCGTATACGCTGCCTCGGTCGTTATAGTGTTTATTGCTTCGCTCCTCATCTCAAAGGCGATAATAAAGCCCCTGGAGGAGAACGATGAAAGGCAGAGACGGTTCATCTCTGACGCCGGCCATGAGCTCAAGACTCCGGTAGCCGTCATCCAGGCCAGTGCCGAGCTCCTTGAGAAGGAGACCGGGGAGAACGAGTGGTTAAGGAACATAAAGTACGAGAACGGACGCATGGGCAGCCTGATAAAGCAGCTCCTTGACCTTTCAAGAGCCGAGAACGGCAGCGTGGAAAAGGAGACGGTCGATCTCTCAAAAGCCGTCACGGGAGAGGCGCTCGCGATGGAGGCCGTAGCCTTCGAGAAGGGACATGCCTTAAAACAGGATATAGAGGAAGGGCTTTATGTGACGGGAGTCCCGGGACAGCTGGTGCAGGCGGTATCGGTCCTTCTCGACAACGCGGTTTCATATTCTCTTCCCGGGTCTGATATCATCCTGACTTTAAGAAGGGACAGGCACGACGCGGTACTGACGGTAGAGAACGCGTGCGGTGAGATACCGCAGGAAAAAATGGAGCATCTGTTCGAGAGGTTTTTCAGGACAGACGAGGCAAGGGGAGAGGACGGAGGCCACTATGGCCTGGGTCTCCCGATCGCGAAGGCCGTGGCTGAGAGCCACGGAGGGACGATAGGGGCTGAGCACGCGGGCGGAAGGATAGTCTTTACGGTAAAGCTCCCTCTCATAAAGAACTGAAGATAAAAAGAGGATGCATAAGGGCACGGCTGAGACACACAGCCGCGTTCTTTTTTTATGCCGTTTTCTTTTTCAATCGTTCTTCAATGATCGGGGACTATCATATGCTTAAAAGATGAAAGGAGGCGGACCATTTGAGAAATAAAAGCTTTTTATGGTGGGCGGTATATCTGTCACTGCTCATCATATTTACGGCATACGTGGCGCTCGATACCTTTGTGATACCGAAGGTATACGCCGTATATGAGGAAGAGAGCGCGGAAGAGGAGACGGAAAATGCCGGTGATACTGCTGCCGTATCTGCCGTAAGCACTGATGAAGAGCAGGACAGCGAAGCTGGGGACGAAGAAGAACGGGCGGCGGCAGCAACAGTTACCGACACGTCGTATGAGGACGAAAACATATCGGTCACGGTGACGACATTAAGAAAGTACGATACGGACATATATATAGCGGACATAGTGATAAGCTCGCCCAAGTATCTTAAGACTGCGCTTGCAAAAGGGCTTTTCGGAAGGAACGTTACAGAAACGGTGTCGGCCATGGCGGAGGATAACGGCGCCGTCATCGCCGTGAACGGTGACTTTTACGGAGCGAGATCGGGAGGATACGTCATAAGGAACGGCGTGCTTTTAAGGGACACTGCGGTAAAAGGGCAGGAGGACCTTGTCATATATCATGACGGTTCCTTTGAGATCATATGTGAGGACGATGTGACGGGAGAAGAGCTCCTTGATAAGGGAGCCGTGCAGGTGCTGTCCTTCGGCCCCGGGCTCATAGAGGACGGTGAGATATCGGTTGACGCCGATGACGAGGTCGGAAAGGCGATGGCAAGCAATCCCAGGACCGCTGTGGGAATGATAGACAGCCTGCATTACGTCTTTATCGTATCGGACGGGAGGACGGATAAGAGCAGCGGACTTACATTAATGGAGCTTGCGGAGGTCATGGAGAGCCTCGGATGCGTGAGCGCGTACAATCTCGACGGCGGCGGATCGTCGACTATGGTGTTCATGGGCGAGGTGGTGAACAATCCGACGACCGGCGGGAGCAGGATAAAGGAAAGGAGCGTGAGCGACATTGTATATATCGGCTGATGAAAGAAGAAAAGGGGAGAGGACGGCCCGTGACAGGGCATCCTTGATGCTCATCATATCGCTGTTCTTCCTGGCCTTCGGGCTCATATATGAATACCACAGCTTCGGGGTATATTCGGCTTACATGTACGGGGCCTTCATGATCCCGCTCGTACCGGGATCGCTCGTGTTCATGCTCATAAGGCTTACGGGGACGGGAGCCTACGCGTCGGGAGCGGCGGGGGAGCTCTATCTCTCGGGCGTAATAACGCTCACGGTATACTCCGTCATGAAAGGCGCGCTTATGATATACGGCACTGAGAGCCTTCTCATATCTGTCTATCCCGTCGCGGGAGCCGCGCTCATGCTCGCGGGCGGTCTCATATTCCTGATACGGATGATGAAGGTAAAAAGAGTTTGATAAAAGACACATAACGGTACGGATGACCTCAGGGGGCACGCTGATAAGCGTGCCTTTTTCCTTTCCTATGCTTACGGAACGCCGTTATTAAGGCATTCCTCCTGTTGTTTTGTGCGGCCCCGTATAGTATAATCACGGTATGGAAAAAGGAAGGAAGGGGCGCGCCGAGAACAGCTTTTTCAGATCGGCCGCCATTCTAAAACAGAGATGGAAGGATGGCACGTTCGGCGAGATCATAGACGATTGGCGCTGGATCTTTGCGTACACGAAAAAGCATAAGTGGGCCGTCCTTTTCTATACAGTCTTAGGCATCCTTTCTACCACGATGAGCCTGGTCGCGAGCGTCGCGGGCAAATACCTCATCGATATAATAACGGGCTATAAGACCGACAAGCTGGGGATGCTCATACTGATCACGCTCGGCAGCGCGGCCGTCAGCCTTCTCTTCTCGAGCCTTATAGGACGGCTTTCCTTAAAGATCAGCATAAAGATAAACAACGACATACAGGCCGACATATTCGACAGGATAGTTGATATGGACTGGAGGTCCATAAACTCGTATTCGAACGGGGACCTTTTAAACAGATTCGGGAATGACGTGGGTACCGTGAGCCAGAACGCCATAAACTGGCTGCCTTCGGTCATAGTTGCCTTATACAATTTCATCGTCACATTCTTCGTCATCTGGCACTACAATAAGGTGATGTCCCTTCTCGCGTTTGCGAGCGCGCCCGTGATGCTGCTCATGAGCAAGTACCTCATAGGCAGGCAGAGGGAAAGGGCAAAAGAGGTGAGGGAGATAAGCAGCCGCTTCATGGGCTTCCAGGTCGAGACCTTCACCAATTTCGACACGATAAAATCCTTCGGCATAATGGACCACTACGGGAAGAGGTTAAGAGACTGGCAGGAGGAGATGAAGGAGTCGACCTTAAGGTACAACCTTTTCTCCATAAAGACGAACATATTCATGTCGGTACTGGGCATGATCGTGCAGTACGCCGCTTTCGGATACTGCCTGTTCCTGCTGTGGAACCATCAGATAACCTATGGAACGATGACGATGTTCCTCGAGCAGAGGTCGAGGCTCTCGAACTCCTTCAACGGGGTCGTGGGCATAGTTCCCTCGTTCTTAACGAGCTCTGTTGCAGCTAACAGGATAAGGGAGCTCATGGAGCAGCCGAGGGAGAGGCATCTGCCTGAAAGCGGGCCTTTTAAGGACGCCGCGGAGCAGGGCGTCGAGGTGCATCTTGAGGACGTTACGTTCTCATATGAGGAGGATTCGCCGGTCTTCACCGTTCCTTCGTTTAACGCGGCACCGGGAGAGATGGTAGCTCTGATAGGACCGTCGGGAGACGGAAAGACGACTATGATAAGGCTCATTTTAGGCCTCGTATATCCCAATGAGGGAAGGGCGTTCTTAAGGGCAAAGGACGGGACCGAGCTCGACATGAACGCCGACATAAGGGCACTTTATTCATACGTGCCGCAGGGCAACACGATCCTTTCGGGCACCGTTGCCGAGAACATGAGGATGGTGAAGGAAGACGCTTCCGACGAGGAGATAGAAGAAGCGTTAAGGACCGCCTGCGCGTGGGAGTTCATAGAGGACCATGAGGACGGCATAAACAGGAAGGTGGGCGAGAGGGGAAGAGGCTTCTCGGAAGGCCAGGCCCAGAGGCTCTCGATAGCAAGGGCGCTCCTCCGTGACGCTCCGGTGCTGCTGCTGGACGAGGCTACCTCGGCGCTCGATAACGATACCGAAAAGCGCGTGCTTGAGAACATCTCAAGTAAATACCCCGAGAAGACCTGCATCATAACGACGCACAGGACCGCGCTCATAGACAGATGCGACCGTATATACAAGGTGGAGGACAGCGTCGTATCCGAGGTCGTGAAGGGGATAAGCACGGGACGCCTATGATAGACATACACGCGCACATACTCCCGGGCGTCGATGACGGCTCGGAGAACATGAAGATGTCCCTTATGATGCTCTCCATGTGCGAGGACTATGGGACAAAAGGGATCATCGCCACGCCTCACGCCAATATCCCCGGGGAATTTGAGAACTACCTTGGCCCCGATCTTCTTGAGCTCATGAGCGCGCTCGAGGAGGAGAAGGACCTTGCAGGGATAAATGTTGACATATATAGGGGGATGGAGATATTTGCGACTGAGGATATGCCTTCCCTTTTAGAGAAGGGAAAGCTCCTTACCCTTAATGGCACATCCTATTTCCTTACGGAGTTCGCCTTCGGGGAAGACCCGGATTTCTGCCGGAAGGTATTAAGGGAGTGCACGGCGATGGGTCTTAAGCCCATAATAGCCCATCCCGAAAGATACTATTTCATCCAGGATGATCCTCGCACAGCCTATGACTGGTGCATTTCAGGCTACGGGCTCCAGATAAACAAGGGGAGCGTGATGGGCGCCTTCGGGAAGAGGGTGCAGGACACGGCGGACCTGCTCATAAGCCACGGGCTCGCGGCATGCGTCGCCTCTGACGCGCACAGCCATATCGAGAGGAACACGAGGATGGACAGGACGGCCGGATACCTTGCCCGGACCTACGGGGAGGAATTCGCGGATCTTCTGCTTTTTAAGAATCCCATGAGGATACTTGAGGGAAAAGGACTTTACGGCTACGAGCCGATACCTGTATACTGATATAGATATACTAGTTAGGGGGATGCCTGATGAGACAGCTAAGGATACTGCTTCTGATATTTTTCATAGCGACCGCAGTCGTATTTGGCATATACTTCATACATGACAGGACAACGTCCGACAATAAAGCCCCGGTGATCTCCGCCCCGTCAGAAACGATAGAGGCCGGGATAGGAGTCACCGAGGAGGATCTTCTTTCCGGGATGACGGCAATGGACAACCTTGACGGCGATGTCACGGATACTCTTTCCGTCACATCAAAGAGCAAATTCATAAAGAAGGGAACGCTCGTCGTGAATTATGCCGCGTTCGATAAGAACAACAACGTCGGCACATATTCAAGGGAGCTCACATATACCGACTACAGATCCCCGAGATTCAGGCTGACCTCGCCCTTATGCTTCTCGACCGGAACGGGCTCCGGCGATTTTCTAAAGGTCATCGAGGCGGACGACTGCCTCGACGGGGACATAACCCAGCAGATAAAGGCCAGCTTCGGCACCAGGACGTCAACGTCGGCCGCGACGGCGAAGCAGACAGTGAACATACAGGTAACTAACAGCGCGGGCGATACGGCAGTGCTCGAGCTCACGGCAGAGCTCAAGGACTATGAGCTCTATGCGTTAAGGGTGCCGGCGCTTTCCGAATATCTTGTATATACGGAAAAGGGGCATCAGATAAACGCGAGGGAGTATATATCCGGCATCTGGTCGGCAGGCAAGACGACGCAGTTCAAGACCGAAGGCGGTCTTAACGAGAACAACGTCATAGTAAGGAACAATGTCGATGCCGATGTGCCGGGCATATATACCGTCACTTACAGGTTCAGCGGGGAGGAAGCCGAGAGCACGCTCCTTGTGGTCGTGGAGGAATGATGATGGAAAACAGATTAAGAGATGACTCCGTGACAGCCCGTATAGACGTATACAGCATATTAAGGGATATAGTAAGGAACCTCATCGTTATAATCCTGGCCGCGTCCGCCGCAGGCATGATAGCGTACATGAGCGCGGAGACCAAGTTCAGGGACACCTATTCGACGAAGACGACATTCGTCGTGACATCGAAGACCTCGGGCAACTATTCGTACAGCAATCTGTCCGCAGCGTCTACAATGGCCGACAGCTTTTCCAACATACTCAACAGCTCGCTGTTAAGGAAGAGGGTATGCGAGGACATGGGCATAAGCGAATTCGACGCTACGGCCGAGGCCAGTGTGGTGAGCAACACCAACCTCATGAACCTTTCCGTTACGGCGGATACGCCCGAGAAGGCATACAAGATAACGAGGTCGATAATAAAGAACATAACGGGACTTACCGAATACGTCTCTTCCGATATGGTGGTAGAGACCCTGCAGGAGCCTCAGGTGCCTACGAAGGCAAATGAGCGCTTCTCTGCAAGGGACCAGGTGATAAGGGCCTTCCTCATAACGGCGGCGCTCCTCATCGCGGCATTCGCATTCCTTTCGTACAGGAAGGATACCGTAAGGAACGAGGACGAGGTCGAGACCAAGCTCGAGGCAAGGGCGCTTGGCACCATATACCATTACGGCAGGAAGGGGCTCTTTAAGAAGAAGGCGCAGAAGCTTCTCGTGAGCGAGCTCCACGCTCCGTTCGATCTGGTGGAGAACTACAACAAGATAGCGGCAAGGATACAGTCGAGGGCCGAAAGGTCTGAAGCCAAGATCATTCTTGTAACGAGCTCGAGGGAGAACGAAGGCAAATCCACTGTAGCAGCCAACCTTGCGCTCACGCTTGCCAAGCAGCAGAAGGAAGTCCTCCTTGTAGACGGTGACCTCAGAGGTCCGTCGCAGAACGGCATATTCCTTACGAGGAAGGAGGCTCTTTCCTCGACTCTTGGAGATTATCTCGAGGGCAGATGCAAGCTCAACCAGGCTCTTCTCTATGACAGGAAGAGGAGCCTTTACCTGCTTCTCAACGACGAGGCATACGGGGATTCGACAGAGCTCGTCTCCTCCGAGCGCATGACAAAGCTCATAGATCTCGTAAAGCAGACCTTCGATTTCGTGATAATAGACACGCCTCCGATGTCGCTCATGGCTGACGCTGAGGTGCTGGCGGATCTGGCTGATCTGAGCATCCTCGTCGTCAAGTACGACACGGTGACGGCGCAGAACATAAATGATGACATAGATACCTTAAACAGCTGCAGGGCAGCCTTTGCGGGCTGTATCCTGAACCAGGTGCGCACGCTCCCGTTCATGAGAGGCGCGGTCACCGGTTACGGCGGCTACGGAGGATACGGACGCTACGGCAGATACGGACGCTACGGGAAATACGGCAAGTACGGCCATTACGGCAGCACCGGTGAAGAGAGGAGCAGTGAAGGGCAATGAGCGAAACTTCGGGCACAGGCAGCCGTGAACTGCAGAAGATAGACATAATCCCGTTCCTTAGGGACCTTCTTAACAGCTTTAAGAGACTGTGGATCGTGGTGCTGGCGCTGACGGTCGGAGCAGCCGCGCTCTTCTACTATAACGTGAGCGTCAACTATACCCCCGTCTACGTGGCGGAGGCAACGGTGTCGGTCGAAGTGATAAACGGCTCAGCGACGACGAACAGGAACACTGCCGAGCAGATGGGACAGATATTCCCGTATCTCATGTCGAGCGGCGTGCTCTCGGATGTGGTGGCGGCTGACATGGGAGTGAAGTCGGTGCCGGGAACGGTCACGGGAACGCATATCTCGGGTACGAACCTCCTCACCATAAGGGCAAGCTCGGGAAAGGCCGAGACGGCGTATGAGCTTCTGCAGTCGGTCTTAAGGAATTATCCCGATGTCGCGCTTTACGTGGTGGGCCAGACTGAGCTCACGGTGATAGACGACAGCGGAGTCCCGAAGGACACCGGAAGGACAGCGGTCATAAGGGGATCCGTAAGAAGAGGTGCCATAATAGGCCTTGCTTTAGGTCTTCTGATAGTGATCGTAAGGGCGCTCCTTTACAGGACTGTACACAATGAGGAAGAATTAAGGTCGATCCTGAACGTGCCTGCTCTTGGAACACTTCCCGCGGTAAGGAAGAGGGTAAGAAGGAAGGACGACAGGAACGAGATCAATATACTCTATGACGCCGGAAGAGGTGAATACATAGAGGCGATGAGGATGATAAGGGCAAGGATCGAGAGGAACCTCAAGGATTCGAAGGTCCTCATGATCACGAGCTCGGTATCAGGCGAAGGAAAGTCCACGGTGGCAGCCAACGTGGCGGTCTCGATGGCACAGAGGGAGAAGAAGGTCCTTCTCATAGACTGTGACCTTAGGAGCCCGTCACAGGGAAGGATATTCAACCTCAAGGATGAGTATCCGGGGCTCGTATCGGTACTGAGGAAGGGATCGACTTTAAGCGGCGCCCTTGCTCATATAAAGCATGATAGCATTACGGGAGCCCTCGACATACTGCCCGGAGCCGGAAGATCCTCCGAGAAGGTGGAAGCGCTCGGAAGCGGAGAGATGAAGGAGCTGCTGGGCTCCTTAAGGAATCAGTACGACATAGTGATACTGGATACTCCTCCGTCCGCCGTGCTCGTTGACGCGATGATGCTCTTAAGGCATGTGGATGCCGTGGCCTATGTCGTGATGGCGGAGTACGCTTTAAGACGGTATATCTTCGGCGGAGTCGAGGAGCTGGTCAACGGCGGCGCCAACATAATAGGCTGCATTTTAAACGGAGGCAGGACGAAGTCGAGCGCCCGCGGCTATTACAGCTACAGGAGCAGTTACAGATACGGTTCCTACGGATATTCGAAATACGGATACAGCAGATACGGATATGCAAAGAGCGGCAGCTCTTCCGGAAAAGAAAAGAAATAACGGGGAACAGACAGAAAAAGGTCTTTCAGGCAGGACTGAAAGACCTTTTCATTTGCCGTATGTCATATGAGCTGTCCCGGCAGCCTCAGCTTTTCCCTGATGGGAAAGCCCTTATCGAACTCAAGAGCGTCTTTTTCGTCTATAAGATAGCCTTCGGGAGGACCGTAGACTCCCTCTTTTCCTTCAAGATATCCGGGGATGAGCTCCCTTAAGAGGAAAAACGACGAGTCAGCGCCTTCAGGGAGACCCTTATAGCGTATGTCCCGTTCCCTTCCGTATATGAAGCCGCTCCCGCCGTAGAAGGTGATGTTCCCCTCGATAAGGACGGCGCCGTATCCTAAGGATGAGGCCTTTAAAAGGGCGTCGTCAAGAAGGATCCTACCCAGCCCCCTGTGCTTAAGATCATTTGCTACCGATATCGGCCCCATCGTAAGGACGGGGATATCCTCCCCGATGTCCGTTTCGACCTTTGCCTTCATGAACATGACCTGTCCTGCTGTCCTGCCGTCAAGCTCCATTACGAGATCGAGCTCTCTTACAAATAAGGGGTCGTTCCTTAATACATGGATAAGATAATGCTCAAGTGCTCCCGGCCTGTAGACGTTCCAGAAGGAATCCCTTACAAGCTCTTCGACCGTTCTTTCGTCTTCCTTTCTTTCGTTCCTGATCACGATCCTGTTTCCCATGGCTTCTTCTCCTTTAAGACCGGCGCTCCGATATCTTTTTAAAATATATGCGTATTATATCACAGGGCGGGATGAACGGCATCGCCCGGTATAAAAAGAACATCCGTCGTGACGGTTGACAAAAGGGATAAAAAGAGTAGAATATTTTCGAATCATAAAAGGGGTGTCGGGGATCCCGGCTGAGACAGCGGAAATGTCCGCTGAACCCTCTGACCTGATCCGGATAATGCCGGCGTAGGAAAGCATGAGCGGCGGCTTGCACGGATACGGCACCGCTTTTTTCTTTTTAAAAGAGGAAAGGAAAAAAATATGAAAAAGAACACGACACGTATGCTCGTTGAGAGCGCTCTTCTGATCGCTGTAGCCACCGTGCTCAGCATGATCAAGATCGACCTGCCTTTCGGAGGAGGGGTCACGATAGTAAGCATGCTGCCCATCGTCATCGCCAGCCACAGATTCGGCTGGAAGTGGGGCATCCTTACCGCTTTCGTATACAGCCTTATCCAGCTCCTGTTCGGGCTCGATAACGTCGGATATGCGTCGACCCTCGCGACCGCGATAGGCGTCATTTTCCTCGACTATGTCATAGCCTATACGGTGCTCGGGCTCTCGGGCATATTCGGAACGACCCGCGGAGCAGTTGCAGCAGGCATAGCCGTTACCTTCGTTTTAAGGTTCGTCTGCCACCTCATAACCGGCGTATGGATCTGGGGCGAGTGGATGCCCGAGGAGTTCATGGGACTCACCATGACGAGCCCCTGGCTCTATTCCTTCCTTTACAACGGATGGTATATGTTAGCCGAGCTCGTGGCTACGGAGATAGTAGCGATGCTCATCTATTCGCCGCTTAAGAAGTACATATCCGGCGGAGACTTAAGAGCGTAAAAACAGTATATATAAGGGCCCTGTTCCGGAAAAGACACCGGGACAGGGCTTTTATTTATGCCCGGCCGTATGATCTTCCGCGATTGAAAAATGAGTCCTTTTAGTATAATATGATTGTGATCGGAGATATCCATAAGGGGAACGAAAGGAAGACTCGTAAAAAAGATGAGCAAGGGAAGGATGGCGGCGGAGTTCATCATACTGGCACTGGTGACAGTAATTACCACTTTGGTATGTGAAACGGTCATCTTCATATCCGCGGTCCCGTGCGCTCTTATGCTCATGACCGCGATAGCGTACGCTTCCTCGAGATTCGGTACTGCGGGCGGAGCCGCTGCTTCGGCGCTGTTCCTTTTGACAGCCTTTCTTGCGGGTTCGAAGACGATCGTTGTCGAGGCGCTCCTCGTGATCCCGGTATCGGTCGCATGCGGGATGGCCGTGAGGAAAAAGACACCGTTCTACGAAGCTCTGCTTAATGTGATGTCGTCATTCCTTATAGGGATAGTCCTGGCGTCTCTCTTCGTAAGGGTAAGGGAAGGTCTCTCGGCGGGAGGCTACGTCGTACTGTTCGCGCTCGAGCTGTGTGTATATAAGCCGGCCGGGCTCTTCTTCGCGTATCCCATGCTCATGACCGTGAAAAACGGGCTTGAAGCCCCGGGGGACAGGGCCGTAAAGGCCATGTATGAGATGATATTAAACGGCGGTACAGAGGCCATGAGGACGGAGCTTACAGAGGAGGGCAACAGGGTGCTGCTCGAGGGCTTTTTCGACACTCTGGTGCCTGTTTTCTCGATCTATGCCGTAATAGCGGGCGGGCTCCTCCTCTTTATAATAACGAGATGGCTCATGAAGAAGGCGGAGGCTGAGGTATGCGAAGCCCCGGGATTTCAGTACTTCCAGCTCCCGGGAAAGAGCGGGACCGTCATCCTTGTTACGCTCATAGCCTGCTCGGTCTTAAAGCTTTTTAAGATAGAGGGCATCGAGCTGTTCCTGACGGTCGTTTCACAGGGCTGCGTCATGCTGTTCATGATACAGGGGATATCGGTCCTGGCGTGGATAGCGTCACGGTTCATGGGAAACAGGGCTGCCGCCTTCGCGGCGTGCATGCTCGCTTTAGCATTCGGCTCCGGTGCGGGCTACGCCGGGATAGCGGAGCAGATACTCAAAATGCGCGAGAACGCGCTCAAAAAAAGTGAATGAACATGTCCGGCATCAGGATGCCGGCTTTCGGAGGTCATGATCTATGAAAGTCATACTTAATGCAGATGTACAGGGAAAAGGCAAAAAAGGACAGGTCGTGAGCGTGAGCGACGGCTATGCAAGGAACTTCCTGTTTCCGAAGAAGCTTGCCGTTGAAGCGAACGCCGCCAATCTCAATGCCGCTGAAAAGGCAAAGAGGACCGATGAGCACAGACGCCAGGTCGAGCTCGAGAACGCAAGGGCGCTGGCAGAGAAGCTGAAGGAAGTAAAGGTCATAGTGAAAGCCAAGTGCGGTGAGGGATCGAGACTGTTCGGCTCCGTCACGACGCAGGAGCTTGCGGACGCCATAAAGGAACAGTTCGGATACGACATCGACAAGAAGAAGATAGTGCTTGACGCCCCCGTAAAGGAGCTTGGTGAGTACACCGCTCTTGTAAGGGTATATACCGATGTCGCGACTGAGATAGGCTTTAAAGTAGAGAAATTATAAGGAGAACCCGAAGATGCCCGAAACGGCAGGGAAAGTGCCGCCGAATTCCATAGAGGCGGAGCAGTCGATACTGGGCTCGATGATGCTGTCCGAGGGGTGCGCCTTGGCAGCCGTCGAGAAGCTGAAGGAAGGCGATTTCTATACGTCGCAGCACAGGAGGATCTATGCCGCGATGTACGATCTTGTTGCGTTAGGAAAACCCGTAGACCTGGTCACGGTCGTGGAGAGGATGGAGGTCCAGAAGGAGCTCTCTGCTGAGGAGCTCACATATCTTTCGGACCTTACCCAGAGGGTGCCTTCTGTAAGGAACATCGACTCGTATATAGACATAGTGCTCCAGAAGAGCATGCTAAGAAAGCTGATCTCTGTATGCGGGGAGATAAGCGATATGTGCTTTGCGGGAGAGGAAGACGCGAGGGAGATAGTGAACAGGGCAGGCGACCTCGTCTACAGGGCTTCCGAGGACAGGAGCGAGGATACGCTCGTGCATATGCGGACGGCTCTCATGGAAGCGCACAGGAGGATAAGCGACGCCTACCGCTCGAAGTCCGGAATGCTCGGAGCCTCCACAGGCTTCCCGCTCATGGACAGGACGCTCTCGGGCCTTCAGGAAGGCCAGCTCATAATCATAGCCGGACGTCCCGGCATGGGCAAGACGAGCTTCGCCTTAAACATCGCCGAGAATATGGGAGTAAGGGACAAGAAGATCGTCGTCATATTCTCTCTTGAGATGTCGAGGGACCAGATAGGCATGAGGCTCCTGTCATCGACCGCGCATACCGATTCGCAGAAGGTGAGATCCGGAAATCTTTCCGAGAAGGAGATAAACGACCTGGCCGACGCGATGGAGCCGCTTTCCGATTCGGGCCTTTATGTCGACGACTCGAGCATAATAGGTGTGACAGAGATGCAGGCGAAGCTAAGAAGGCTCAAGAGGACGACCGGAAAGATCGACCTTGTCGTGATAGACTACCTGCAGCTCATGAGCACAAACTCAAGGACGGAGAACAGACAGCAGGAGATAAGCACTCTTACCAGGACCCTCAAGATAATGGCTAAGGACGTGGGAGCTCCCGTGATACTTTTAAGCCAGCTCTCGAGGGCGAGCGAGAAAAGAGAGAACAAGAAGCCGATGCTCTCGGACCTCAGGGAATCGGGGTCCATAGAGCAGGACGCCGACGTAGTCATATTCCTTCACAGGGATGACTACTATTCGGACGACGAGGCGGCAAAGGGCCGCGCGCAGATCATAATAGCCAAGCAGAGGAACGGTCCTACAAGATCCATAGACGTACGCTGGAGGGGAGACCTTACAAGGTATGCCGAGGTGGATTATTCCCATGAAGAGGAAGAGGGATAAGCATTGCTCGAACTTTTGATAAAGGAAGACAGGACGCTCATATCTGAAGCCCTGGAGGAAGCCGGGATAAGAGGCGCAAGGATAAAGGCGCTTTTTAAGAGCGGCTCCGTAAAAGTTGACGGCAAAGTTAAAAAACACGACGCCGAGCTTAAAAAGGACAGGACCGTCACCGTAGACGGGATCTTCCCCGACTTTGACGTGAAGGGGTCCGTCGTATATGAGGACGACAACTTCTTTGTCATGACGAAGCCATCGGGGATGGATGTCCTCACGAAGGAGGAGACCGGCAGGGATACCCTTTACATGATGGCCGTAAGGCACATGAGGGAGACCGGCCAGTATGAGGCCGACGTAATAAGCGTGCCCTATATGATAGGGGACATAGACAGGGATTCGTCCGGGCTCGTGATAGTGGCAAAGGACGAGACTATGTTCGTGTTGCTCTCGGGAGCAGTCAGGGAACGCCGCATAAGGATGGTCATGACTATATATGCGGGGACCGTACCCACGGAAGAGCAGGGCGACCTTACGGGATATATAAGGATAAAAAGGAACGGGACCATCGAGGTCGAAGACAGCCACGATAAGGGCCTGATCCCCGCGGTAGTCAGGTACAGGGTGCTCGAGTCAAATATGGGAGCCTCCATAATAGAGGCCGCGTGTCTTAACGGCGGGACCCTCATGGCAAGGGCGATCCTGGGGCACAAGGGCATACCCGTGATAGGGGACGAAGTATACGGAGACGAGAAGGTGAATGAGCTGTTCCCCGTCTCATGTCCATCGATAACGGTCAACAGGATAGTTTTCGAGACGGGGCTCAACAACCAGCTGACCTATCTCAACAGGAAAGTCATCGAGAGCAGGGACATAGCGCTTCCCGAGCTCAGGATGAGAAGAAGGAAAGAATAATACTTAGGACATCAGAGAGGTATACCTATGAGGCTCGGATTCAACTGGACTCCGGAACACAGGTCGCCCGAGGACTGGGCGGAGATGCTTTCAGGCTTCGGCCTTAAGAGCTGTGTTTTCCCGGTGAGCTTCGACGCTGACATAAAGCTCATAGACAGATACGTGAAGGCCGCAAATGATCACGATCTTATAATAGCCGAGTGCGGGGTATGGAACTCCCCTCACATAACGGATCCGACTCTTGCAAAGAAGGCGAAAGAGGATCTCGTAAGAGGGCTTGAGCTCGCGGATTATGTCAAAGCCGAGTGTTGCGTCAACATATCGGGCGCGGCAGGCCCCGTATGGAATGAATGCTATAGGGAGAATTACTCTCCTGAGCTTTATGACAGAAACGTCGAGCTGGTGAGGTATCTCATCGATACCGTAAAGCCGAAGAACACGTATTACGCGCTTGAGGTCATGCAGTGGATGCTGCCCGATTCTCCCGAGCAGTACGTGCAGTTTATAAGGGATGTCGACAGGGAAAGGTTCGCCGTCCATATGGACGCAGTGAACTTCGTGAAGGACCCGTATATATACACCCATTCGGGCGAGCTCGTAAGGAAGGCATACTCGCTTCTGGGGGATAAGATAAAGAGCGTCCATTTAAAGGACTGCAGGATAGAGCCGGCGCTCAGCTTCATAGTGCATGAGGTGCTCCCGGGCATCGGAGAGTTCGATCTCGACGCCTATGTGGAGGAGACCGATAAGCTGGGGCCCGATATACCGGTGCTTTTCGAGCATCTTGACGGACTTACCGAGTTCTTAAAGGCTCTGTCGTACGTTAAGGAAAAATATAAGGACAGGATAGTCTAAACATCATGCCCTTTCATCAGGTAAGGGGCTGTCCTGCCTGAAATGATATGTATATCAGATAAATAGGAGAGAATCGGGATGAAAAAACTTATCATATCATCTCTGGCGGTCCTGGCAGTGATCGTTCTTGCAGTTGTGATCTTCTCACCGAAGCATGCGGGGACCGATGCCGGTGACTTTTCAGGCGGTTCGGATTTCGGGGACAGTTCCGACTGGGGCTCTGACTGGGACAGCGGATCCGACTGGGATTCGGACTGGGACAGCGGGTCCGACTGGGACAGCGGATCTTCCTACTGGGACGGTGGCTCAGGCTACGGAGGCGGTTCGTGCTTTTTCCCGGGGTTCTTCTTCGGTGATTTCGATACGATCATAGTGATCATCATAATCGTGGCTATAGTGATGTTTCTTAGAAACAGGAGGAACGGAAGCAGTTCCGCTATCCATCAGCAGGGCAGCGGGTTCAGCGCTCCATCGGCTACGAACAGGACTCTTAACGATCTTTATAAGAAGGACCCCAACTTCAACGAGCAGGTTCTCCTTGAGAAGGTGTCGAACAGGTTCGTCCAGCTGCAGAATGCATGGCAGAACAAGGATCTTGCGCCTGCAAGGATGTTCCTTACGGACGCCCTGTACGGTCAGCTCGACCGTCAGCTCGACGCCATGATAAAGAGGGGCGAGACCAACTATATCGAGAGGATCGCCGTGCTGAAGAGCCAGGTATACGGCTATTCGGTCGAAGGCGATGACGATGTGCTGTTCATCAGGCTCGATACTAGATTCGTTGACTATACCGTGAACGACAAGACGGGTGAGGTCGTAAAGGGCGATAAGAATAAGGAACTGTTCATGGGATACGAGTGGAAACTCATTAGGAACAAGGACAGGACGACGCCTGAGGAAGAAGAACTGACTGCCGTAAACTGTCCGAACTGCGGTGCACCGCTTTCGGTCAACCACAGCGGACAGTGCGAGTACTGCGGATCAGTGATAACGCTTGCGGACCATGACTGGGCGCTGTCACAGATAAGGGCTATCTACCAGCAGTCCGGAAGATAAGAGACGATAAAAAGCAGGGATACCCGGTATATATTACCGGGTATCCCTTTTCGTTTTGGACCGAGTCCTTAAAGATCAGCTTTACCGGTCAGAGACTGAACCTGAACCTGATAAGATCCGCAAGATACTGTGCAGTATTCTCGATACCAAGGAATCCGCTGTCGATCATAAAGTCGTTGTGCCGGAAATCGCCCGGAGTATACCCCGCATACCTGAGATGATAAGCATCGCGTGCCTGATCCACATCACGTATCATTTTATTTGCCAAGTCGGCATCCATATGCAGGTTCCTGATACAGTTTTCCATGCGTTTCTCATACGAGGCATAAATGAAGATACGCACAAGATTCGGATGATTGCGCAGTACGAAATCAGAACACCTCCCGACTATGATACAGTTTTCCCTGTCTGCGATGTGCGAGATGATCCTTCGCTGAGTTTCATATATCCTGTCCTGGGTCTCGCTCGTACCGCGCCCTAACGGGAATTTCATAAAGAAGAAACCGCTCTTCGATCTTTCTTCCTCGTTGCTTACCACCGACACGGGAAGATCGGTCTCTTTGGCTACCCGGTCTACTATGTCGCGGTCATAATAATCTATACACAGTATCCTTGAAAGATCCCTGGCGATAGGACGGCCCAGGCTTCCGAACTGACGGTTTATAGTGACAGCATAATGCTCATTGGGATTCATAGAAGCTCCTTTCCCTTTTTGACAAAGTATCTTATGACGATCATTACTGTTAAGACCGGTATCTGTGTTCAACTGTCCGTATATGGCCGTTACTGCATATGGTCAGATACGTTTCCAGGCTTTTTCAAAAGCTTCGAGAGTATGGTCGATAATGCTCCGGTCGTGGGCAGTGCTGAGGTTGAACCTGTTTCCGGGTTTGTTGTATATCCCGTTAAGAAGCAGGGCGTAATCCAGCTTTTTCCTCAGGTCAAAGTCACACTTCATAAGATCGCGGTAGGTAAGGATCTCTTCCTGTTCAGTGATGCATATGTTGAACATAGCGCCTGCCCCGGGAGTCAGTATTTTTACTCCGTGTGAAGCAAATATCCTGTGTAGTTCTTTTTTCAGATATTCGGTCCTGCTTATAAGAGGTTCTAATTCATCTTCAAGTATATCTATGGTCTTTTTGCCCATTGCCAGTATCATGGGATGTCCGTTGTAGGTCCCGCTGTGATACAGGATCTCAGCAGCGCTTGCGCCTCTGTTTCCCGCATCAAGGATATCCGAACCGTTGGGTGCCGCAAGTTCCATGATATCCCTGCGGCCACCAAGCACACCGACAGGGAGCCCCGCCCCTATGATCTTGCCCAGTGTCGTAAGATCGGGTCTGATGCCGTAATAGCCCTGAGCGCCGGTCATCCCTACGCGGAAGCCGGTCTTTACTTCATCCATGATGAGAAGGATCCCGAGCTTTTCGGTGAGCGACCTTATACCGGACATAAATTCTTTTGTTGCCGGGATGGTCCCGCCGAACATCGGCTCAAGTATGACTCCAGCGATCTCATCCTTGTTTGCCGTAAGTATCTCTGTCACCGCATCAAGATCGTTAAAGGGAAGGATCACCGTGTTTTTCATCTGTTCGTCAGATATGCCGGCAGATTCCCTGAGGCCTACAGGCGTCCTCGCATCCCCGGCTTTTCTCACGTCCGGATTTATGCTTACCAGCACTTCGTTATATCCGCCGTGATAATGCCCTTCAAATTTGGCTATCTTGTATTTTCCCGTGAAGGCAAAAGCGGTCCTTATGGCAAGAAGTGTCGCTTCGGTACCTGAATTGGTGTAACGGATCTCCTCAAGTGAGGGATAGTATCTTTTAAGCAGTTGGGCAAATGCCGACTCTCCGGCATGTGGAGCGCCGTAGAGCATCGTGCCATGCTCCGAGATATACCGGTCCATCTCGCATATGATCTCCCTGCGGCCGTGGCCTAAGATAAGAGGTCCGTACGACAGAACATAATCTATATACTCGTGGCCGTCCGCGTCATATATGCAGGCGCCGTGTGCTTTTTCCATGAAAAGGGGAAAAGGAGCGAAAAATTTCACGTTTGCCGTGATCCCTCCCGGGATGACGTCTGATGCCGATCCCCACAGTGCCCTGGAGCCGGGGTTTTTTGAAGCATACTCTTTCATCAGTTCTTTTTCAGTCATCTGTCTTTCCTCCGAACGCTCAGTTTACCATATAAAGTATATTTTCACGGAAAAAATATGTCAACAAAAATTTCATTATATTTAATTACGGAAATAAAATTTCGTTAAATGGAAAACAGATATCCTTTAAAAAGAAGACATGATCCGGAAAAGAGCATAAGAATGCAGGCTTTTCTGATTCCTGAGGAATGTAATGATCCGGTAAATGTGATACAATCTATATGAAACTAAAATTTCATGGACGGGATAACTGATAAGCTGTTTCACTCACATGAAAGAAGGAAATGAATATGGTAAGCGAAAAGATAACCGGGATCTATGATTCCCTGAGCAAGACACATAAAAAAGTAGCGGACTTCGTACTGAGAAACTATACTGAGGCGTCATATCTGACTATAAGACAGCTGTCCGAAAAGACAGGTGCCGGTGAGGCTACGATCATCCGTTTCTGTATGAAGCTTGGCTACGACGGATATCCCGGGTTCAGGGCGGCTATAAGAAAAGACCTGTCCGAAAAGAATGATATCAGCGCCAGGCTCCAGAGATCCTACCAGGTATATGAGGGAAAAGGGGAAGCGCTGATAAAGATGTTTGAGGATGATGTGGAAAGGATAAAATCCACACTGGAAAGGCTGGATGCCGAAGCATTTTTCAGTGTGTGCGGGGATCTGATCCTGGCCAGGCGCATATATATCATAGCAGGTAGGAGCACGGCTGCACTGGGACATTTTCTCAGCTATTATCTCAATATGGCGCTTGGAAACGTGGTGCTTATCACTGAAAAAGGCTGTGATTCCGACCAGCTCGTCAATCTCAGCAGCACCGACGCGGTAGTCGGCATAAGTTTTGCCAGGTATACGCGTTCCACGATAGAGCTTTTCAGGTATGCCAGGGAAAAGGGGGCAAAAACGATAGCGATAACCGATACCTCCGTATCCCCGCTTGTGAAGGATGCTGATCATTATCTTCTTACTGAAACATATATAGATTCATATATCGATTCATTCGCAGCGCCAATGACCCTCATCAACGCCATACTGACAGAGATCGGACGCAACAGGAACGTCGAACTTGAAAAAAGGATCCATGATCTTAACGGATTCTATGAGAAATACGATATTTTCGAACAATAATTTCAAAATTAAGAAAATGGAAAAATGTTTTCATTTTACTATTGACAGGCTCGGGGCGGATATCTATAATTAGCGTAGATGAAAGAGAATAATGTACTGCAAAGACGCAGAACGAAAAGTCCTGCGTCTTTGTTTTTTTATGAATACATACAGGAGGTATACGAAATGAAAAGAAGTACATTAAAAGTTTTGGTCTGCGCTGTGATCGTCGTCATGATGATAGTCGGGACCGTAGCATGCAGTTCATCAGGCAAGTCATCTGAAAAAGCTGTACCGAGCGAGGCTGCCGGGAAAGAAGAGGATTCATTTAAGGGGAGCCTCAAAGGGAAGACCCTTTCGATAGGCACCGACGTCAGCTTTGTACCTTTCGAATTCCCTGATGAGAACGATGTATACGTCGGCTTCGATATGGATCTTATCGCAGCGATAAGTGATTATCTCGGATTTGAGTATAAGATGGAGCCTATGGATTTCACTGCCATGCTTATGAGCGTGCAGACCAGCAAGATCGATGTGGGTATTGCAGGCATCACTATGACGGATGAGAGAGAAAAGGTGATGGATTTTTCAGACCCGTATTATGATGCAGGCATTCAGATACTGGTAAGAGAAGACAGTGAGATAACCAGTTTTTCAGAGCTTTCGGATAAGACACTGGCTATAAAGGAAGGCACTGCTTCACTTACTTTCTGTGAGGAACATTACCCTGAAGCCAAGATCGTGACCTTTACGACTATAGATGAGGCATATCTGGAGGTATCAAGAGGAGCTGCGGATGCATGCGTTTTTGACGCTCCGAACATGCTCTATTATGTGAGCCAGAATCCTGACTGCGGCTGCAAGGTCGTGGGAGAGCTTGAGGATGCGTGCCAGTACGGCATACTGTTCCCGGCCGATTCTGAATTGAAAAAGTATTTTGACGCCGCGCTTGCGGAGCTCCGTGCTGACGGAACATATGACAGGATATATGATACCTGGTTCGGTTCCAACTGAAAGACAGCTTAATGATGTGAAGACAAAGGCCGGGAACAGCTGTCCTGTGCCTTTGCCTTCAGGATAGACTTGATCGAAAGAAGAAAAAATGGATATACAATGGTCGTTCATATTGACAGTGATCCCGACTATACTCAAGGGAATTAAGGTGACGCTCCTTATTTCAGTGCTTGGCATAGCACTGGGGTTCGTTCTCGGATTCCTGACAGGTGTAGCACGGACAGGGAAGAACAGGATACTGAACAGGATAGCGGGCATATATGTCGGGATAATCAGAGGCACGCCTCTTATGGTCCAGGCACTGTATATATATTTTGCTATACCTACGATATTCCAGTTCGATCTCAGCACTGTTGCTGCAGGGGTCATTGCGATCGGGCTTAACTCGGGGGCATATATTTCGGAAGTGGTGCGCGGCGCGATCCAGTCGATAGATCCGGGCCAGAAGGAAGCGGGGATATGTCTCGGACTTTCAAAGTGGCAGGTAGCAACGAGCATAGTATATATCCAGGCGCTTAAGATCATGCTTCCGGGACTTGGCAACCAGTTCATAATCAGTGTCAAGGATACATCGCTTCTGACGGCGATAGGCGTCGCCGAGATGACCCATCAGGCATCCCGTGCAGTGACCACCACCTTCAGGACGGTCGAGACATATACAGCACTCGCTGTCGTGTATCTCGTCCTTTGTTCGGGCATGTCATATCTTCTCAAGAAGATGGAAAGGAGGATGAAATAATGGGTAAACCTTTGATAGCCATATCCCACCTTTCAAAGTCCTTCGGAGATCTTGAGGTGCTCAAGGATATAAGTGTCGATATCTCTGAAGGAGAGGTCATATCGGTGATAGGGCCCTCCGGTTCAGGGAAAAGTACGTTCCTGCGCAGTATCAATATGCTTGAGACCCCGAACCACGGCACTATCGTTTATGATGACGAGGATATTACCGGTGAGGGCTATGATGCGCGGAAACTGCACAGGGAAATAGGGATGGTCTTCCAGAGATTCAATCTTTTCCCCCATAAGACAGTGCTCCAGAACATTACTCTTGCGCCGACAAAGCTCAAGATGGGAACAAAGAAAGAGATAAACGATGAAGCCAGAAAACTTTTGGCAAAAGTAGGACTTGAGAGCAAGGCTGATGAGATGCCACACAATCTCTCAGGAGGACAGCAGCAGAGGGTCGCGATCGCCAGAGCTCTTGCACTGAAGCCCAGAGTCCTACTTTTCGATGAACCGACGAGCGCGCTTGACCCGGAACTTGTAGGAGAGGTCTTAAAAGTAATGAGAGAGCTCGCGGAAGAAGGGATGACTATGATAGTAGTGACGCATGAGATGGGATTTGCCAGGGAAGTTTCGAACCGTGTGATCTTTATGGAAGACGGATATATCGTTGAGGAAGGAGATCCCAAAGACCTGTTCCTTAACCCCAGGCACCCGCGTACTGCTGAATTCCTTTCAAGTGTCCTGTAGCGGAGGAAAGAATATGAAAGTATCACTGATCCAAATACATTCCGTACCTACGATGGTCGAAGATAATGTGCAGCGCGGTATAGATATGTTCAGGCAGGCAGCAGATGAGGGTGCCGACGTTGTGGTATTTCCTGAATTGTGGACCTGCGGATATTACCTTGAGACGTTTGATTTCATGGCTGCGATAAGAGAAAACGGCAGGATCATGGAAAGTTTCAGGGAACTGGCGAGAAAGACCGGTACACTGATCATCCTTCCTCTGCCTCAGCAGATCGGTGAATATATATATATAGGCCTATATGTGATAGAACGTGACGGCAGGGTAATAAAGACCTATCAAAAGTCTTTTTTATGGGGGCGTGAACAGAACTATTTCTGTCCCGGTCCCCGGGAGTACATGGCTTTTGATTCTTCCGTTGGAAGGATCGGCGTTCTTATATGCTATGATATCGAATTTCCTGAGCCTTCACGGCTTCTTGCGCTCGACGGAGCCGGGATGATATTCGTCCCTTCGGTATGGAGCATACCAGCTTTTGACCGGTGGAATATCCAGCTGCCTGCAAGGGCGCTTGATAATACAGTATTCATTGCAGGTGTCAACAATTCCGGGGAAGGTGCATGCGGTCACAGCAAGGTGATATCACCGTCGGGCAGGACGATCGCAGAGGCAGGTGATGAGGAATGCATCGTTACGTGTGAGGTCAATCTTAATGAGATAGAAAGAGTCCGCAAAATGATACCGTACCTGAAAGAATACGATATGAGGCTCAGACCTGGAGGAAGATAGGACCTCTTTCACAGCGATGTCTTTGATGAGGCTTTTTGAACATGAAATGCCGTCCGGCATATACTGGACGGCATTTATATATCTCCTTCGTCATCATGTTGTTTCGGGGATGCTGTGATCATAATGGGACTTATGCCATCTGGCACTGTATCATTAACATAATGAAGTCGCTGAAGGGTATGGTGCATGCCGTTTTGAGGATCAAAAAGAATGCATTACCTGCAGAGATATGCTAAAATCAGAACAAGGAAATGTCATCTGAGTCTACAGGAGGAAACATGATATCTTTAAAACGAATCGCTGCTGCTGTAATGATGATAGTCATGCTGGCAGTATCCGCAGGCTGCGGAAACAGCAATGAGACTCTTCCACCTTCCCCCGATGAGGCTGCTGCGGCAGTGGAAGCGGCAGAAGAGGCCGAGACTGCGGATGAAGTAACACAGTACGACAGTGAAGTCTCATATACGGAACCGGATGAAGATCCATGGAAGACCGTCGTTTATGAGTATACGGAAAACGGCGGATACCAGATAAGGGCTACCCTTACATACAGCCGCATATATAAATGGGATGACGAGACACTTCAGAGCCTCTGGAACGGTATAGGAAATGGTAATACTCTTCCGACCGTTGACGGATGGGGATTCGAACACTACGAAGGAAATGTATGGCGGGGCGAATTCGGAACAGCTTCATCCGAAAACTACGGACACACTGTTTATTCAAGGGCGAACGACATGTACTATATGGTCGGGACCCTTACTTTTGAAAATCTTACGGAAGGCTGGGACCTGACTCCCGATGATTATCTCTCAACAGTCGCGGTCGTCCATGTGCCCGACAATACAAATAAGCCCGATCTCATCGTCAGTAAAATGTTTTTCCGCAATTCGGTAGAGACATATGATTCATATTTTGATTATCACGCAAAGATGACGAGTAATAAATGGGGACCGACGCCGTTCGTGATAGGATTCATTGAAAACTATGTGCCTGATTTTCCCGACGGGCAGTACAGGGAGCAGTATTATAAGAGAGATAAGGGTTATCTGTGGTTCGGCAAGACGAAGATGGAGATGGAATTCTGGAATGATGAGCCGAAAGTATACGCCACGACTCTTGAGTTTTCCGACTATGATTCGTTTGAAGGGATCACCAGAGATGAACTGAGGGATATCTACGGCGAGCCGGTATATGATGAAGCGGACTCGATGATCTTCGACGGTATCTCGTTCCTTAACCGCCAGGGAAGTCTCAAATTCTTCTTCGCTGACAATAACAGGGGAGGGGAATACATGGACTGTGTCACCTGGACTATTGATGAATATGATGAAGATCTGTATCCTGTCATACTTGATGAGCTGAAGTCGTACGGGACTTATGACAGTGTCTATTTTGACGATTCTCCCAACAAGTTCGAGGAGACTGTGCTGATAAACGGGAGGAAGTTCATAATAGGGAATGAAAGATCCGACAGCGGCAACTGGCTGTACGTATTTTCACCGTACTGGGAATAATAGGGAAGTATTAAGATCAAAATAAAGGGAATGCCGTTTTGAAAGCGGCATTCTCTTTATATATGTTTAACTGTGATCATATACTGTTTATTACCGACCCGGGTATGACGATCATGGACCGCGGTTTTATGGTACAATTAGTATAATCAACGGACAAAAGAGGTAAAGGATATAGTGCGATATCAGAATCTGATAAAAATCTCTGAGTATGTGCGAGACAGCTGTTCTTACAAACAGGAATACTGGATGCTGGCAACTCTTTTTCTATACCTGTGTTGCTGATCAAAAAGTTCATAACAGCATGGATGAAAATGTTCATTAACAATATTCGCTTCCGTAATATCTAACATTTATAATAAAGATAGAGTTTTAGACTTCAATTAGAAAGAAATACCGATACAACATAATGTGAAGTCATAAGAGATCTTATAAAGATCGATACCGGAGATGGTAAAACATGAGACTTAAACAATGCATACTGATAGTTGCTGTTATCTTGCTGATACTGTCGGCCTGTTTTCTTATACAGGACAGGGTCTATCCTAAACAATACAAAAACTCGAAAATGTCAGATGACGGCAGTATTAGACAGGTCTACTGTGATTATATGACTGACCTTTTAAATAATAATAAGGAGGATCTGGAGAAGACTGCAGCTGAGATGGAGAAACAGGGGATCGACTTTTTCTCAATGGGCAGTCCCTTCAGAATCGTTGGAAACGGAAATAAGAGAGTGAAAAAGGTGATATACACAGAATCACTGCTCAGAACTGTTAGGCTGCTTAGCAGATCTCCTTATCTGGGTCATCAGTTTGGATGGCATAGTGATCATATACCGCTGTTTACAAAAGGAGAAAGGTATTTCTATGTAAGGTCAAAAAGAATAGATGAATATGGATATCAGATAGAATTGTGGCTTATATACTCACATAATTCGATCAATGATCTTCAACCTTATACAACATATGAAGACTTAGGTGACGGATGGTTACTTATAACAGAGTATTATGGGGAGTGATCGCCTGCCCTGATATGAGACCTGAAACTTCGTGTTGTACATAAGAAAGTCGCAGATGATCTGACAAGGATCAGGCTGAAAAAGCTGTCTTGTGAAGACAGAGCACATGTCATAACGGGCTTGTACCGATAAGATAGGAGAGTATCAAATTTGGAAACAGACGAAAGGAAACATCTATTGCCAAAATGGGCGGTCGATCTGCTGATCTGGCTCCTGCCTGGGTTGATATTGCTGGCATTATGCATTAGTGCAGGATTAGTATTTTTGAGGACCAATATTGCAATATTCGTTAACATGATACTGATCGGACTCGCAGTAACGAGGCTGATCTTCCTGTTCCGCTCTGAGCGGGCTGCATCTGCAAAAGTATGGTGTGCCATTTTATGGGGAATACTGCTGGCTGTTCTTGTCTTCTTAAGTTTGCTGATGCCTTTTGAGATCCATCGGACCACACATATAAATGCTCAGGAACGCTTTGAAACTGCTGTTGCCAAAAAACTGCCTGATGCTCTTGCGACCTCGCTTGAGCTTGGAGCACCAGACTCTGTCGTGTGCCATACCATGATCCAAAATTCTATCTGGAGTACACAATCAAATATCCTGCTGTGCCGGTATGATGAAGAAGAATACCGGGCGGTGAAGGGGACACTGGAAACCGGACACAGATGCAGAACGGAACTGTTCGATTCCGGATGTACAGACAACGAAGGCCCTGTTCTGCTTGAACCTTATATCAGTATCGGGGATGATCACTTCAGGTTTCTGTGGCCGTTGGATGGAGACAGGGAAAGCTGGGATTTTTTCAAGCGATCCCTGCTGATGGTAACGAATGATAAGACCCATGAGATTGGGTTCATCTTCTTTAATGATATCGAACTGGATTACGTGGAGGATATGGAAGAGTTTATATACTATTGGTGCGGCTGGGAGTATATACGATAAACTGATATGTGATC
>JAFWWA010000053.1 GCA_017523755.1 Christensenellaceae bacterium
GCTCAATTGTTTTTTTCTTATTAATTGAACCGGCTAAAACAAAACATGTTATCGATATTGCGCTAAGGATAACCGTAACGACAACCAGCAGCCTGCTCTTCATATTCATCTTTTTCACAAATCACTCCTGTTTCATAACCTATTATTATTGGGCTTTGATATATTCCAGCCAGGTCTCTTCGTCCCACATTGTGCCATCTTTATTATAGTTATATATTCCTATGCTTTCTGCTATCTCATTTAATATTTCTGTCTCAGTATAATATCCATCAACGTACTGATTTATGATTGCTTTTTCATCTTCAACATTGATATCATATCTATCTAATAATCTCTCTATTATGAACTTGCCCATTAAGAGATGATCCCGAACATATTCTATTGTCATATCTTCACTCAGCAACTGTTCTTGTTCATTTGGAACAATATATCCATTTAATATTTCTGCAAATCCACCATAAGGAGTTGGCATTGAATATCTGTAAAGATCTCCATCTTTTTTCCCTTCAGGTTCATATACTGCAAGAAAATACTCTTTTCCAATCTCAAGATCAGGCCAATACTCATATTTAATGATGATATTATTCTTTTCGCCACCACGTTTATGGATGGTAATTCTATCCCCTTTTCTAAGATTGCCTTTTAATGTATCTGTCACCTCAACTATATACGGAGTACAAAGCTCGCTCCATCCTTCAGAGACATAACCTATTGCCGGCTCGATTTCTATTACCCTTCCAGTAATTATTGTCTTGCATTTTATATATAACTGAGCAAAATTATGATACAAAAAATAATCTGCTTGAACATATCTAATATCTTTTTTAGTAGGTATAATTTTGTCACTCTCTATGTTTGTGTTTTTCTCATTATCTGCAGATATATCTTTATCACTCTCTATGGTTATGTTTTTTTCATTCTCTATAGGTATAAGATTGTCATTCTCTGTGCTCCTACAAGAGACTAATAAACAACACACAACTAATACTATACAGATTATTCTATTCTTAGTTTTCATCTCGTTTTACTCCTTAGTATAAACTGTTGACCCCCATAATATCACTTGCAGTTGGATATACTATTTGTTTTCTATTTCTGTTTTGCGACATTATTTTCAAATTGTATCCTCCTGGTATTAATATAATAATCAGTTTTTCTTAGTCTGGCTTTTTGACTATCGGCATCCATAATGCTGAATATGATATGGCACTCCCGCTCCCTGTCACCTCATATCGTTCAATGCTGGTGTTGCCTGACAGTTCAAATTCATCATTCTTTGGTAGCCATTCTTCAAAAATACGGTCGACGATTTCATGGACGGCATTTGGCATACTGCCAACACAGCTGAAGATCGCCCAGTCTGAAAGCTGAAACTTATAAACATCCATGCCTTCAGGTATATCCCCGCCGGTATATATCCCTGCGATCACATATCTGAATCTGGAATCATCCTCTTTATCAAATATACGTATCCCGTATTCCCCTATTTCCGGGTTTATGACATTTTTACCTGAAAAACACTCCTTCTGGCAGTCATTCTGAATAATACTCTTATTCTTGTTTCTGAACTGTTCCCATATCTGAGCTATTTCAGCTGCTGAATTTTTCTTTGTAACGCTCCATTCATATCCTATAAGCCTGAAAGGAAGCATGGTCACAATCCTGTATTCCAGAGGTTCCCCACCTTGAAATGCAACTCTTACCCTTACTGGCGGAAATAATCTTATATCGGCCCCTTTTTTTACCTGGGATGCAGTATGTCCATGAAATCTTGAAAACGCTCTTGCAAAGCTGGCTGTGCTGTTGTAGCGGTAATCAAGTGAAATATCGAGCATGCTTCTGCTGCTGTTCTTAATATCCAGCGCTGCTTCAGATAATCTTCTGTTCCTTATATATTCAGCGAGAGTATAACCAGTTAATACTTTAAAAGCGTTTTCGATATCCGGTCCTGAGATACCTATGAGATCAGATATAAGATCTTTACTCATGTCTTCCTTCAGATGGGCTTCTATATAATCTATCGCTGTCTGTATCTTGTTGATGATATACATATCGTTTATTCCTTAAAAAGGATAATTATATTATATTATATATTATAAATGGTTACATTGCTTTATCTTTTTTTCAATGTCTTTGTCACATTTGTTCATTAATTATTTAAAAATCCGCATACTGACCTGAACCGATGTTTCATATGCGTCAGCACATCCTGCACACATGATACCGGAATACAAATAAATGCATGTCTTTTATCAGGGGCTGAAAGAAAAAGAGTGTCTCCTGCCTTGCCCGCACCGTCACAGGCAAACGGGATAATGAAATTTGCGGTCATCACGATTCTTGGCATCGAAGCATATCCTGCGTGTATTTGCAATCATATACAGCGTTTGTTGTATAAATATCCATAATATGAATTATCGCGAAAATTTTTGTTCATTTTGCGGTCTAAAACTGCTTTTTCCGCTTGTAATCCATCTCATTAGTTATATAATTTTACTTGTTACAGATCTGATACTATTTTTGGAGGTCATTATATATGTCTTATGTAGATAGAGTCTATCAGGACACAGTAAAAAAGAACCCCGGCGAGCCCGAATTCCATCAGGCTTTGTATGAAGTCCTTCAGTCGATCGCCCCGGTTTTTGAAAAGCATCCCGAATATGAGGCTGCAGGCATCCTCGAGCGAATCGTGGAACCCGAGAGACAGATAATGTTCAGAGTCCCCTGGGTCGACGACAACGGGAAAGTCCAGGTCAACCGCGGCTACAGGATCCAGTACAACAGTGCCATAGGGCCCTACAAGGGCGGCATCCGTCTTCATCCTTCCGTCAACCTCAGCATCTTAAAGTTCCTCGGACTCGAGCAGATCTTCAAGAACTCGCTTACGACTCTCCCCATCGGCGGAGCCAAGGGAGGAAGCGACTTCGATCCGAAAGGAAAATCGGACAACGAAGTGATGCGCTTCTGCCAGAGCTTCATAAATGAGCTCTACCGCCATATCGGTCCTGATACCGACGTTCCCGCAGGCGATATCGGAACAGGCGCAAGAGAGATCGGATACATGTTCGGCCAGTATAAGAAGCTCACGAATACATATACAGGCGTGCTTACCGGCAAGGGCATTCCCTTCGGCGGATCTCTCGCAAGGACCGAAGCTACAGGTTACGGCCTCGTTTACTTCATGACGGAATTCCTTAAGGACAACGGCAAATCCTTCGACGGCGCTACGGTCCTCGTTTCTGGTTCCGGAAACGTTGCCACCTATGCTGTCCAGAAGGCTCAGAGCCTCGGCGCCAAGGTAGTCGCGATGTCCGACTCCAACGGATATATCTATGACAAGAACGGAGTCGACCTTGATGCGGTAAGAGCCATCAAGGAAGGCAGACGCGGAAGGATCAGGGAATACATCGAAGTACATCCTGAAGCTGAATATCATGAAGGCTGCAAAGGCATCTGGGGCATCCCCTGCGACATAGCTCTTCCCTGCGCGACACAGAACGAGATCGATGAGGAGAGCGCAGAAAAGCTGATCAGGAACGGCTGCTATGCGGTAGGAGAAGGCGCTAACATGCCCACAAACCTCGGCGCAACGAAGATGTTCCAGGAAGCCGGAGTCCTCTTTGCTCCCGGAAAAGCCGCAAATGCCGGCGGAGTTGCAACGAGCGCTCTTGAGATGTCACAGAACTCACAGCGTCTGTCATGGTCGTTTGAAGAAGTCGATGCCAAACTTCACGGCATAATGATAAGCATTTACAAGCAGGCAAGTGAAGCCGCAAAAGAGTACGGCGTACCGAACAATCTCGTAGTCGGCGCGAACATTGCCGGATTCGAGAAAGTCGCGAAAGCCATGTATGCCCAGGGCGTCATCTGATGACCGCGTGATCTAAGGGCAGATCCTAAACAAACGGGATCTGCCTTTTTATTTTACGCCGCGATACTTTCGGTATTTTTTTCTGTTTTTTTTGATAGAGATGATGTATGATATATACATAAAACAGCACTTTTTTAAACGGAGGAAAAAATGGGACTTATAAAAGCCGCTTTAGGCGCAATCAGTGGAACTTTGGCTGATCAGTGGCGCGAGTTTTTCTATTGTGATTCTATAAATGAGAACGTACTTGCCGTTAAAGGACAGAAGCGCACCTCATCTCGCAGCTCCAACACCAAGGGCAGCGACAATATAATCAGCAACGGAAGCGTCATAGCCGTCAATGAAGGGCAGTGCATGATGATCGTTGACCAGGGCAAGGTCGTTGAATTCTCTGCAGAGCCCGGTGAATTCACCTGGGATTCCTCTACGGAATCCAGCATCTTCTACGGAAATCTCGGAGAGAACATACTCAATACCTTCAAACAGGTCGGAAGGCGTATCACTTTCGGCGGAGATACCGGAAAAGATCAGCGTGTCTATTACTTCAACACCAAGGAGATCATAGGCAACAAATACGGAACGCCCAGTCCCGTGCCTTTCCGTGTAGTCGATACGAACATAGGGCTCGACATGGACGTAGCCATCCGCTGCCACGGCGAGTATTCATATAAGATCGTAGATCCTATGCTCTTCTACGTCAACGTATGCGGGAACGTCTCTGAGCCTTATACAAGAGACAGGATCGACAGCACGCTCAAGAGCGAGCTCTTAACAGCTCTCCAGCCTGCCTTCGCCAAGATATCCGAACAGGGCATCAGGTACAGCGCTCTTCCCGGACACACGACAGAGATCGCAAACGCTCTTAACGAAGTCCTCTCAAAGCAGTGGGCAGAGCTCCGCGGCATAGAGATCGCATCGTTCGGAGTAAGCTCGGTCAAGGCATCGGAAGAAGACGAGCAGATCATAAAGGATCTCCAGCGTGCAGCTGTCATGCGCAATCCCGGCATGGGCGCAGCTTACAGCATGACCGCTACGGCAGATGCCATGAAAGCAGCTGCTTCAAATACATCCGCCGGCCCCATGATGGCCTTTGCAGGCATGAACATGGCCCAGAACGCTGGCGGTACGACGGCAGCCGATCTCTATCAGATGCAGGCTGCACAGCAGGCACAGGCTGCTCCGAAAGCGCCTGCCCAGAACGAATGGACCTGCGAGTGCGGAGCGAAGAACACCGGTAAATTCTGCACGAACTGCGGCAAGGCAAAGCCCGCAGCCGAGGGAGAATGGGTCTGCGAATGCGGGACAAGGAACACGGGCAAATTCTGCACCGAATGCGGCAAGGCAAAACCCGGAAAAGTTGAATACAAATGCAGCAAATGCGGATGGGCTCCCGAAGACCCGTCAGCACCCCCGAAATTCTGCCCCAACTGCGGAAAGCCGTTCGGCGAGGAAGACATCGTTAAATAAATGACGTTCTTCTCACAGTAAAAGACACTTAAGAGAGGCTCTGATGCCTCTCTTTTGATTGGAGATATCATGGGAAACATAATTGACTATATCAAATGGAGAGGGGATCTTCCTCTCAGCAAGATAAGCTTCAACGACATCGATCTTCTGATACTATCAGAGCTGGTATATGCCGACATGCATTCCATAGTCCCTTCGGGATACAGCAGCAGTGTGAGCGTAAGGGACGCCTGCATCAGGCTCCTCGTGTCACCCGAGGAGCACAGTTTCGGTTCGGAAGACTGCAGAGCACTGCTTACGCTTCTAATGAAGTCCGACAGATTCAGGGATATGCAGCTTACGGCATATGTCGATATCTCCGATGAGAGGGCTGAGGAACAGTTCTGCGGGATGACCGTCCTTCTTCCCGACGGGACCGCGGCGGTAGTATTCAGGGGCACCGACGCGACCATCAACGGATGGAAAGAAGACTTCAACCTTTCCTTCGTGCCCGAAGTCCCTGCCCAAAGGGATGCCGCCGAATATCTTTCCAATGCGGGTTCCGCACTCTCATGTCCTTTATATATAGCAGGGCATTCAAAGGGAGGAAATCTGGCCGTCTATTCCGCCGCCCTCTCAGATCCTAAGATACAGGCCCGCATCATCGGGATAGTAAACTTCGACGGGCCCGGATTCGAAGACCGTATGTTCGCCACCGCCTCATACATGAATATCTGCAGCAGGATAAGGACATATGTTCCCAAATCCTCGGTCATCGGAATGCTTTTCAGTCATCTGGAGGAATTCACCGTAGTGGACAGCAGGAACATAGGTATATTCCAGCACAATCCCTTCAACTGGGAGATCATGGGCAACGGCTTTACCACTGTCAGGGAGAGGACGAACAGCAGCTATTTCATAGATTCGGCGATGAAGGATTTCCTAAACAAGATCGATCCGGGTACAAGGGAAAAGATCATAAACACTGTATTCAGCATACTCTCGGAAGCAGGCATCAGGAACGTCCAGGAACTCTACAGGGCGAGGAACATACCCCTTATAATACGCATCTCAAGATCTCTCGATCCCGAATCCAGGGAAGTGCTCCACGAGGCGCTGAGACTTTTCAAAGGCTCGGTCAAGGATACGTATCTCCAGCTCACAAAAAGCAGCAGCCTTGCCCCGATCAGATAAAAGCACCCGTACGGAGCTTTAAAAACCGCTTGACAATCTTAACAAAAAGCTATGTAATTAATATATATTCTGACTGGAGAACCGGTTTATGAACACGAAAAGAGCGGACAACAGAAAAATGGCTAGGATCATTCCAAAGGGATTCCCCTGGAGACTGATCATTATTTCCGCTGCCCTCATTTATGCGGTGCTCACCTTCATAGACCAGAGAAACAAGCTTGAGCTTGCCAATAAAAAGAACGAAGAGCTTATCCAGCAGCAGGAAGCCCTGGAGAATGATATCGATCATCTCGAGCGCAGAAAAGCTTTCGTCAACACAGATGATTATGTAGAACAGAACGTCAGATCCCGTCTCGGATGGGTCGGCGAGGACGACATAATTTTCTATGCCGCTGATCCCTCTGACGCACCGCAGCAAAGCAGCCAGGGAACTGAAAGCACCCCCGATCAATGAACAGATATTTCGTTATAGATATAGGCACAAACTCCGCAAGGCTGCTGTCGGCAGAGATCACCAAAACAGGCGTGAGAACTCTGTCAAGAAAAGTCATCACATGCAGGACAGGCGAGAACGTCGACAAAACCGGTCTTCTCGGTGAAGAAGCGGTTACCAGGACTTTGAGTGCGATAGACGAGTTTATGGAAATAATAGCAGAAGAGGGATCTTCTGCTAATGTTTTTTGTTATGCTACAAGTGCCGTAAGGGACAGTTCCAACCGGGAAGATTTTAAAAAAAGGCTGCGTGACCGTTTCGGTCTTGACCTAATGATACTTTCCGGAGCTGAAGAAGCCCTTTACGGTTTTATAGGCGCAGTCCCCGGCGGGACCGGTGCTCTCCTCGATATAGGAGGAGGAAGCACCGAATTCATATACGGAAAAGACGGGATCATAACATATTCAAAGAGCTTCCAGCTTGGATGTGTGCGGTCTCTTGACAGATTCGGAAGCGAACAGGTCACATATGATATGGCATATGACTGCTTTGGCGGAATAGCTGCTCCTTCAAGTATTGAAGTCACAGGTGTAGGAGGTACCATAACCTCATTTGCCGCTATGGATCAGAAGCTCGTTCCATACGACAGCAACCGTGTTCATGGATACCTGCTGACGAGGAAGGCTGTAAACGCTCTTACAGAGCTTCTTTGGAAAACGCCTGTCGAAAGCAGGCTCTTCATACCGGGACTGCACCCTAAAAGAGCCGATATCATAGGATACGGCGGGGCTATCCTTTCAGCATTTATGGACCGTTTTGACATCGATTCCATAAGGGTGAGCGAATGTGATGCCATGGAAGGCCTGCTTATGATCAAATGCGGAGCCATATCTGCTCCAAATTAATTGTTGACAGTAACAGCTTTTGTCAGTATAATTGAGAAGTCGACGCGGGGTGGAGCAGTCCGGTAGCTCGTCGGGCTCATAACCCGAAGGTCATGTGGTTCGAATCCCTTCCCCGCAACCATTAATGGCGGCATAGCTCAGCTGGCTAGAGCAATCGGTTCATACCCGGTCGGTCATCTGTTCAAGTCAGATTGCCGCTACCAGATAAAAAGAGAGACTATGAGAATCATAGCCTCTCTTTTTTGCATACATCGCATCCTTGAAAGCAGATGTCAAGATCTATTTAAATTTTTCCCATTAAACCGGCGTTTTTTGAGTTTATTTCATATGAAGTTTTATGCTCTTTTGATTTGATTTTCTATTGCTTTACTTATAGTTTTATCGACAAATGATAATGAAAAGCAGTGAATAAATAGTGGAACAGCAGCCAACAATACAGTGGACTTTTATACCATCAAACGCTTACTGCTTTTGACTTGCATATTCTAGCACTTTGCCCACTGATACTTTTCCACTGCATTCCACCCTTAGGGGTTCGCACAGAAAGCTCTTTATCCTTTCTGCAAACAGTTCTGCTTTTTTCCTTCCCACAGCATAGGTTATTTCAAGCTTTTCCGGGTTTCCCGGCGTTTTCCCTGCCGGCAGATCAGTATCGGGCCTTATAACTACAGCCTCACCGGTTTTTTCCATCATTTCTATCTCTTCCATCTGCCTGTTGTAGTGCCCTGCACGGGCATTCACCGCTTCAGCCAGATACGGATGTTTTTTGAACAGCAGATCGACAGCGATATGCGGTATTTCCCTTTTTCTGTATCCCGCAGGTCTTGTGAGGATCAGGATCATTTTCTGAAAGCCCGATTTTTTCATAAACCCGTAAGGTACCGGGTCAGCTATCCCTCCGTCAAGAAGCTCAAGATCCCCGATATTTACAGTTTTTGATACCAGCGGCATGGAAGCGGACGCTCTCATCCACATAAGATCCTCTTCTCCACCGTCCGTGCATTTATGATAAACGCATTCTCCTGAGTTTATGTCGGTCGCTCCGCAGTAGAACTCAGTCGGATCTTCTTTAAATGTCTCCCTGTCAAAAGGATCGAGCTCTTCAGGTATCCTCCTGTAACAGAATTCCGCATTATACAGGTCACCTGTTTTTATAAGAGAGCTCAGGCTGCAGTATCTCCTGTCTCTCCCGTATCTCAGATTGTATCTTAACGCCCTTCCCGGCTGATGAGACTTGTAGTTGCATCCGAAAGCCGCCCCTGCGGATATGCCCGCTATGCCGTCTACCCTGATCCCCTCCTCAAAGAGCAGATCAAGAACGCCGCAGGTAAACATGCCCCGCATGGCACCGCCTTCGAGAACGAAACAGCTCTTTATCCTGTCTTCCTTATTTGTTCCTGCCGAAAAGCTCATAGTTCCTCTCTGTCATCTCGTCGGTCCTTAATATATATGACAGAACATCCTTTACCATGGCGGACCTCACTATTTTCCTGTCGCCCCTGAGTATCCTCTTCGATATCCCGCCCCCGCCCATGGCAAGTATATCGACGGCTTCCTCCATGATATCGATATTGTATATGCACGGATCTCCGTTCTTCTCATATCCGCAGTTCTCAAGATTCCCCGTCATATACTTCTGCCTGTACATGTAATAGGGCGTATATCCGTTTTCCCTGAGTATCTCCTGCGCCGTTGAAACAGTCTCCTCCGCGGTCTTCGAATCCATGAAAAGATCCTCGTTGTCCCGTACGAATCTTGACGCCCTTTTGAGTGCAAGGCTGTGGACGGTTATGTTCGAGGCGCCGGTGCCTATCACTTCCCTTATGCTCTTTTCCACGGTCTTTGCATCCTCCCCCGGCAGGCCGGCGATGAGGTCACAGTTTATGCTTCTGAATCCGAAGCCGGCCGCAAGCTCTATCTTCTCAAAAAAATCCTCGGCCGTGTGGGCCCTTCCGATCCTTCTTAACGTCATGTCGGAGGTGGTCTGGGCGTTGACGCTTATCCGGTCCGCCCCGGCCTCCTTTATAAGGGCAAGCTTTTCCTCATCTATCGTATCGGGGCGTCCCGCCTCGACGGTGAACTCGCACCCTCCCGCGATCCTTCCCGCAGCCTCGAGTACCCTTTCAAGCTCATGCGCGGGAAGAGCTGTCGGAGTCCCTCCCCCTATGTATACGCTCCTTACTTTCCTGCCTTCGATAAGGGGATATGACGCCTCTATCTGTCTTATGAGGCTGTCCGTGTATTTTTTCTCCATGCTCCCGTCCTTCGACGTCAGGACTGAAGAAAAAGTGCAGTAAGCGCACTTCGACACGCAGATGGGTATACCGATATAAATGTCTATGTCGTCGCTGCCCGCCTGATCGAGCACGTCCTTCTGAGCATAATAGATATCCCTAAGAAGAGCCGTTTTCCCGTCCGATACATGGAACTCGTCTTTAAAGAGCTCAAGCGCCCCTTCTATTCCCGCTGTCCCGGCTGTATCCCTGAAAAGCTTTGTCGGGCGGACTCCGGTGAGCGAGCCCCACGGAGGACTTTTCCCGGTATATTTGGACAGAAGGCCGTATATGCAGCTTTTTGCTGCCCGCTTAAAGTATCTTTTTTTCTCCAGGGCTGAAAGGCCTTCCGTGTCCCGGCCGTTAAAAGAATACTCCGCCGCCTTCCTTCCGTCTTCGAACAGCTCTGCCCTGTGGCTGTTCCCTGCCGAGGAATGAACGATAAGGAGACCTTCTTCCGTATATCCGTCTTCGATCTTCCTCACAGGAAGAAAAAGCCTGGCTTCTTCGCACAGGTCGTCACGGAAATCAGGCTTGTCAGTGATCAGATTCAGTTTCATAGCATGCTCATAAAGGGATTGTTGTCTTTTTCGAAAAGCAGCGACGTGGATTCGCCGTGTCCAGGAAGGACCGTCGGGTCGCCCTCTACGGTCAGTATCTTTTTAAGGGAATTCTCAAGTATCTCGAAGCTTCCTCCGGGAAGATCCGTCCTTCCTATTCCCATATGGAACAGGGTATCGCCTGAAAACAGCTCTCCCTCCGCTATATAGCATACACTTCCCCTCGTGTGTCCCGGGGTATGCATGACGTAGAGCGAAAGTCCGGCCTCATTTATGATGTCGCCGTCCTCGGCCACTTCATCGGAAAGAGATGTCTTCACCGGTCCGCCTGTCATCATAAGGCTCAGGTTCTTTTCCGGATCCTCAAGCATCTCATCATCGTTCCTGTGTATATAGACCGAAGCCCCGGTCTTTTTCCTCAGATCGTCGGCACTCATTATATGGTCGAAATGCCCGTGGGTGAGCAGTATCGCTCTTAGCCTCAGCTGCTCCTCCTTAAGCACAGAAAGCACCCTCTCAGCCGGACAGGAAGCATCGATTATGACCGCGTCGTGGGAACCTTCATTGAACAGTATGTACATATTTGCGGCAGCGGGGCCGCCTGTCATCTTTATGATCTCCATCAAAAACTACTTCCTTCTGGAATCTATTATTATAGTCACCGGGCCCTCATTCACGAGAGAGACCTTCATCTCCGCGCCGAACGTGCCTGTCTTTACGGGTATCCCCCTGCTTCTGAACTCCCCTATCGCCTTCTCATACATCATATTCGCGGCGGCAGGATCCCCTGCCTCCACATAGCTCGGCCTGTTGCCCTTTTTTGTATCCGCAAGGAGCGTGAACTGAGACACCAGAAGCATCTCTCCTCCGATATCCGTCACCGAACGGTTCATAACGCCGTTATCATCATCGAATATCCTGAGCCCGGACACCTTCCTTACGATATACTGCAGATCCTCGTCAGTGTCCCCGTCAGCGACGCCCAGGAGCACCATCAGTCCCTGACCTATCCCCCGGGTCTCTTCCCCTTTTATCTCGACTTTTGCCGACGACACCCTCTGTACTACCGTCTTCATATCTCCCTGCCTGTTATGCCCATCCTTGTGCAGACGGTCTTTCCGGATAATATATCCGAGAGCGAGTGCCTTGCGTGGGCTATTATGACTTCCGAGCCGTTCATGACCGAGCGCCTTGCGAACTGAAGCTTTGCCGCAGCTCCGTTAGAACCTCTTCTCGATGTCCCGTGGCAGTATGATATAAGCTCGTCGATCTTTTTATCCATCTCTTCGGCATTGTCCGCATGGACGTCCCTTATAATGGTGGAAGGATCGTTGGGATCCATGTAGATGCCTTCCGACGAGGTAAGTATTATGAGTTTTCTTGCTCTTACAAGACCGGCTATGACAGCCGCGGTCTCATCGTTGTCTATGCACTCGACGACCTCATCGTTCGTCTTCCTCAGCGCGGCTATCTCCATCTTCCTGTTCTCTTCGTTCGATACCGGGTCATTGTAGTTGACTATGGGGATGGCGTTCTGGTTGGCGCACCTGAAAAAGAACCTTCTTAAATGCTCTTCCTTTTCCTTGTCGTTGAAATGGCTGTGTTCGACCAGGACCTGTCTTACGGAATAGCTCGAGTCGATGAACTTCCTGTAGAATTCCATCAGTATCGTCTGCCCCTGTGAGGAATAGTCCGTCTTGATCTCCTCCATGTCGCCAAGCAGCTCCCGGCCTCCGTTCCTCTTCATGTAGTCTATCCTTCCTATCTCGGTAGCTCCCGAGCTTACAAGGATATAACCGGGCTTAAGCTCTCCGGCGAGCCTGGAAATGATATTGTAATCGATATCATTGTCCTCTTTCCTTACAAGCGCCATAGAGCCTATCTTTACGACTATATCAAAATCAAATCCTGCCATGCTTTTATCTCCGGTCTTAACGAATGATGATCTGTTGAACGTTTTTTAAAGAGTCCGTCTGAATTTTATCATTTCTCATCCCCAATGTAAATGAGATGATACGGGCAGGTTTTTAATGCGGTATACCGTGCGGCCTTTCATCCTTCTTACGCCGGTATCCGCGGGACCGCGGCGGCGGAACACCGGGACGATGATCACCGGGTTAGCCACAGGGCCCCGTCTGTGATATACTTTATATGCATTTTACTGTTAAGGGGAACGATATGAAACTTGTATCCTGGAATGTCAACGGCCTCAGGGCCTGTATAGGAAAGGGATTTTTTGAAGCCATGGATAAGCTCGACGCGGATTACCTCTGCATCCAGGAGAGCAAAATGTCTTTAGGGCAGGCTGAGGTCGACACTCCTTTATACGATCAGTACTGGAATTCGGCCATTAAGAAGGGATATTCCGGAACGGTAATCTTCAGGAAAAAGGACCTGCCCGTGATCTCTTGTACGAACGATATCCCTGATCAGACGGGAGAAGGGCGCCTCATCACGCTCGAGACCCCGGGATTCTTCCTCGTCAACTCCTATACGCCGAACGCGCAGCCCGAGCTCAAACGTCTTGATTACAGGATGAAGTACGAGGACGATCTGAGGGACTACCTCGTCTCCCTCGACAGGATCAAGCCGGTCATACTATGCGGCGACCTGAACGTCGCACATAACGAGATAGATCTTAAGAATCCGGGCCCCAACAGAGGGAATCCCGGCTTTTCGGACGAGGAAAGGGCAAAGATGACCGAGCTCCTTTCGTCTGGATTCACGGACTCATTCAGATTCCTTTACCCTGACAGGAAGGACGCTTATTCCTGGTGGTCATACAGGGCGCAGTCTAGGGACAGGAATATAGGATGGAGGATAGACTATTTCATAGTATCAAAGAGGCTTGAGCAAGAGATAGAGGATGCAGGGATAATGCCGGACATATACGGAAGCGACCACTGCCCTGTCTACCTCATACTTAAAGACGGCATTTAAAAGACCTCCCGGTACGAAAAAGAGCCTGAAAAATAGTATTGACATTCATTTTGTATGTCCATATAATTGCAGTTAGCAGCTTATCAGAAAGGGGAAAAGCATGAGACACAGCTTTCCGACAAGAGTTATGATGATGTCCCGCATGTGCATGACAGGTATGCACACGGTCTTTCACGTATCTTGTTCCGGAAAAGCTTTCTGATCCTTCTGCTGCAGTCTGACCATATTAACATCACGTAAAGCTTTAAGGAGCTTTACGTTTTTTATTTTGTTTTAAAATATTTTTTCAATAAAGGAGCATAAAAAATGAAAAAGACAACAGCTTTGACACTGGCACTCGTCCTTATACTGGGATGTGCCCTTGGACTCGTATCCTGCTCTAAGAAAGCAGCGCTCAAGATCGCCGTTCCCAACGATACGACGAACGAAGCAAGAGCTCTCCTTCTGCTTGAATCGCTCGGATATATCAAGCTCAAGGACGGTTCGGGGATCACCGCCACAGTACGCGACATAGAAGAGAACCCGTACAGCATCGAGTTCAGCGAAGTGGAAGCGGCACAGCTCCCCAACATCTTAAAGGATGTGGACTTTGCCATAATCAACTCCAACTACGCTATCGAAGCCGGGATCAATCCCGCAAAGCAGGCCCTTGCCCTCGAAGGTTCATTCTCGCCCTACAGCAACATCCTTGCCGTAAAGGAAGGAAATGAGAACGACCCCGCTATACTGGCGCTCAAGGCTGCGCTTGAGAGCAAACAGGTAGCTGATTTCATCACCGAGACCTATGACGGTTCCGTCGTGTCCACTGTAGATGCTCTTACCGACGGTTATGACGCTTCAATCGATTACGAAGCGCTCGCAGGAAAGACCATCACCGTCGCTGCTTCTCCCACTCCCCACGCTGAGATCCTCAAGGTGGCAAAGGAGATACTGGCGGCAAAAGACATCACTCTCGATATCAAGGAATTCACCGATTACGTCCAGCCGAACAACGTCGTTGAGAGCGGAGAGATCGATGCCAACTATTTCCAGCATGTTCCGTATCTTGATGACTTCAACAAGAACAACGGGACCCATATCGTATCAGTAGCTGGAATCCACGTCGAGCCCCTGGGACTCTACGGCGGAAAGCAGTCGTCTCTCGATGCGATAAAGAAATAACAGTTGCTGAAGCTGTCACTGCCGGCCGGGCATCGCTCCCGGCCGGTTTTATCACTGCACCTGATAAGGGAGGATCCTAATGATAGAGATCAGGAACCTTACAAAAACATTTGCCGGGGCCGACGGGAATATCGAAGCTCTTAAAGACGTCTCCCTCACCATAAACGACGGGGATATATTCGGCATCATAGGAATGAGCGGAGCCGGCAAAAGCACTCTTGTAAGATGCATAAACATGCTTGAACGGCCCAGCAGCGGTTCGGTCATCATAGACGGTACCGATATCGGGCTTCTTTCCCCTCAGGAGCTCAGGGCCTTAAGGCGCAGCATCACGATGATCTTCCAGGGGATAGATCTTCTCATGCAGAGGACCTGCCTCAAAAACGTGTGCTTCCCCCTGGAGCTTACGGGAATGAAAAAACAGGAAGCCGAAAAAAGAGCCCTTGAGCTGCTGGATACGGTCGGGCTCAAAGACAAGGCATTGGCATACCCCGCACAGCTGTCAGGCGGGCAGCAGCAGAGGGTCGCCATAGCAAGAGCGCTCGCCACAGAGCCCAAGATACTTCTGTGTGACGAGGCTACCTCAGCCCTTGACCCGCAGACCACGCAGTCGATCCTTGATCTCATAAGGGATATAAACGAGAGGCTCGGGATAACCGTTATAATGATCACCCATCAGATGAGCGTCGTTGAGAGCATCTGCAATAGCGTCGCGATACTCGACAACGGGAGCGTCGTTGAAGAGGGTCTTGTGAGCGAAGTGTTCTCGCATCCGAAGTCCGACGCGGCAAGAAGGCTGGTCTTCCCCGAAGGGGAAAGCACGGACCTTGCCTTCGACGATGAAAACAGCCATATCGTCCGTGTCGTGTTCAACGGCGCGAAGGCTACGAATACTCCTCTTATAACCCAGATGGCGCTCGATATCGGCATCGCGGCCAACATCGCCTACGCCTCCACCCGCTGCATAGGGAACGGGGTCTTCGGCACCATGCTTCTAAGCATAAGCGGCGGAGCAGAAAAGGTCGGACAGGTCATCGATTACCTTCAGGGCACTGAGGATGTTTTTGCGGAGGAGGTCGATCTCAATGTTTGACAAGCTGTTTTCATCCGAAGTCCTTGCCGAGGCCCTGGATATAATCATGACTGAATTTCCCCTTGCCGTATGGGAAACGCTGTACGTGACCGTTCTTTCCACATTCTTCGCGATAGTGATCGGTCTTCCTCTGGGGATCCTTCTGGTGGTGGGGGAAGAGAACGGGATCCTTCCGCTTCCCAAAGGGCTGATGCGCATACTTAACATCGTCATAAATCTCTTAAGGTCGGTGCCTTTCCTCATACTGATGATCCTTGTGTTCCCTCTTACGAGGCTCATAATAGGCACGGTCGTGGGTACCGCCGCTACCATAATCCCTCTTGTCATCGCATCCTTCCCGTTCATCGCGAGGCTTGCGGAAAGCAGTTTGAGAGAGATAGACCCGAATATAATAGAGGCCAGTCTCTCCATGGGCGCCACGCCTTTCCAGATCATAACGAAGGTGATGATCCCCGAAAGCGTCCCCTCGCTCATTTCCAACGCCACCATAGCGATAACAACCATCCTCGGATATTCCGCAATGAGCGGTATAATCGGCGGCGGCGGTCTGGGAAAGATAGCGATAAATTACGGCTATTACAGATATAAATATCTTGTCATGTTCATAGCCGTGATACTTCTCATCCTTCTGGTACAGCTCTTCCAGACCATAGGCACGAGGCTTGCCGTAAGGCTCGACAGAAGACAGAAAAACAAGAAGAGCCCCGAATAAACGGAAGACTTGCAAGGGATCACGGGACGATGAAGTCCGTGATCCTTTTTTCATCCGTTTCGAGGGGTTTAGGAACTGTTATCTGTCATTGAAAAAACAGCGTTCTTTATGTTATCATCATATGTACTGGCCCGTCTCTTCGGGGAGGGCAGCACCGTGCCGTTCAGGTACGGGAAAATCTATCGTCACAGGAAATCTTTATGAATTACAGAAACATTATTTGCGAAGCGATATCAAAAGCTTCTGGCCTTGCTGAAAACGAGATAGAAGCATTGATGGAGACTCCCCCGGACAAGAGCCTCGGGGACTTCGCCTTTCCGTGCTTCAAGCTCGCGAAAACGTTCAGGAAAGCCCCGGCAATGATAGCCGGAGAGCTTATAGACAAGATCGAAAAGCCCGGCTTCGTTTCACAGATCAACGCAGTCGGTGCGTATATAAACTTTTTCGTCGACCGTTCCGTGTTCGCAAAGGATATAATAGAAAAGATCATGGAGGAAGGGACTGATTACGGCAGATCTGACAGAGGCCGGGGAAAGACGATAGTTCTTGACTACTCCTCCATAAATATCGCAAAGCCATTCCATATCGGTCACCTGCTCACCACGGTCATAGGGAATTCGCTCTACAGGATATTCTCATTCCTCGGATACACCTGCGTAGGGGTCAACCATCTTGGAGACTGGGGCACCCAGTTCGGAAAGCTGATCTCGGCATATAAGCGCTGGGGTAACAGGGAGCTTATAGAGGAAGGCGGCATAAAGGAGCTTCTTAATATCTACGTCAGATTCCACAAGGAGGCCGAGACCCATCCCGAACTCGAAGACGAGGCCCGGGCCTACTTCAAGGCCATAGAGGACGGGGACGAGGAAGCCCTTGCCCTTTTCCACTGGTTCAAGGACGTCACATTAAAAGATATCTCGAAGATATACGATCTGCTCGGTGTGAAGTTCGACTCGTATGCCGGCGAGAGCTTCTACAACGATAAGATGCAGCCCGTCATAGATGAACTCAGGGAAAAAGGACTGCTCGAAGAATCCGACGGCGCAATGGTAGTGAATCTCGATGACGAAGGGCTTCCGCCCTGCCTCATACTTAAAAGGGACGGCACCACGCTTTACGCAACGCGCGATCTTGCTGCAGCCTTTTACAGAAAGAAGACCTATGACTTCGACAAATGCCTGTACGTCGTCGCCTATCAGCAGAACCTGCACTTCAAACAGCTCTTCACAGTCATAAAGAAGATGGGCTACGACTGGGCAGATGACATGGTCCATGTCAATTTCGGCATGGTATCCATGGCCGACGGAGCGATGTCGACAAGGGAAGGCCGTGTCGTCTTCCTGGAAGAGGTCCTCCAGAAGGCCATCGAGAAGACCCGCTCGATAATCGAGGAAAAGAATCCGGGGATGGAAGACAAGGATACGGTATCAAGACAGATCGGCGTCGGGGCCGTGATATTCTCGGCGCTCTATGCCGGCAGGATAAAAGACATGGTCTTCGACTATGACAGGGTCCTCAACTTCGACGGGGAGACCGCTCCCTACGTCCAGTACTGCCATACCAGATGCCGCAGCCTGCTTCAGAGGGCGGAGGGCAGATATGACGCCGTCGCGCCTGACTGGTCCGTGTTTACCGAGGATGAGGCTTTTGACGTCGTGTCAAGGCTTTCCGACTTCCCCGAACTGATCGAAAAAGCCAGCCTCAGGTACGAGCCCTCGCTCATAACGCACTACGTCACCGAGCTTGCGCAGGCTTTCAATAAGTATTATTATGATTTCAGGATCATCGACGACGACATGAATAAGACTGCAGCGAGGCTGAAGATGACCCTTGCCGTGGCAGATACCATAAAGACAGGACTCTGGCTCCTCGGTATCGAGACCCCGACAAAGATGTAGGAATTCATTTAGATAAGAGGTTTATATATATGTTGGATATCAGACTTATAAGACAGGATCCCGATGCGGTGAAGAAAGGTCTCTTAAGAAGACATGCCGCTGCAGACATAGACGGCCTCCTTAAAAAGGATGAGGAACGCCGCTCCATGCTCCAGGAAGTTGAACAGCTGAAGGCCAGAAGGAATTCCGACTCAAAAAAGGTCCCCCAGATGAAAAAGAACGGAGAGGACGTCTCGCTGCTCATGAGCGAGATGAAGGAGCTCGGCGAAGAGATAAAGAGCCTCGACGAAAGATGTTCACTTCTCGATCAGGAGATAAACGAGATGCTGCTGTCCATCCCCAACCTCCCCCACGAGACCACTCCCGACGGTCTTGATGACAGGGACAACGTCGAGATCAGGCGTTTCATGGAGCCCACGGTGTTCGATTTCGAGCCCAAGCCCCACTGGGAGATAGGAAAGGAAAAGAACATACTTGATCCTGAGACCGCCGCTTCGGTCACCGGCACCAGATTCACATTCTACAGAGGGCTCGGAGCCAGGCTCGAAAGAAGCGTCATGAACTTCATGCTCGACATGCATACCATGAAGCACGGCTATACCGAGATATTCCCTCCCTTCATGGTGCATGAGCACTCCATGTACGGCACCGGCCAGCTTCCCAAATTCAGGGAAGATATGTATCATATCGAGGGCACTGACTATTACCTCATACCGACTGCCGAAGTCCCCGTTACGAACATGTACAGGAACTGCGTCCTTAACGGCGAAGATCTCCCCATACTGCATACTGCATATTCCGCATGCTTCAGAGGAGAAGCCGGAAGTGCCGGAAGAGATACGAGAGGTCTCATAAGGCAGCATCAGTTCAACAAAGTCGAGCTGGTCAAATTCACCAGGCCCGACAATTCCTTCGAGGAGCTTGAAAAACTGACCGCTGACGCCGAAGACATACTAAAGACGCTTAAGATCCCCTACAGGGTAGTCGCTCTCTGCGCCGGTGATATCGGATTCTCATCGTGCAAGACATACGACATCGAGGTCTGGATGCCCAGTTACAACCGCTACGTCGAGATAAGCTCGTGCTCAAACTTCCTTGATTTCCAGGCACGGCGCGCGAACATACGCTTCAGGGACGGAAAAGGAAAGCCTGAATACGTCCATACGCTTAACGGCAGCGGGCTCGCTATCGGGAGGACCACTGCGGCGATCCTTGAGAACTGCCAGAAAGCGGACGGATCTGTAGAGATCCCCGAAGCATTAAGAAAATACATGGGCATCGACAGGATAGACTGATAATACCCGGATACGTAAAAAAGGAGCGGACACATGTGTCAGCTCCTTTTTATATAGGCGTATCTTTATTTATATCAGATCGAGAGCAGCAGCTCAGCTTCCGCCACACGGTCTCCTAACATGGCGTTCCCAAGCTGTTCGCCGTTTTCAGCCCTTCCTCTTCTCGGGATATCGGCACCTTTTACGGTCTGCGTGTTGCCCGACTTCATCATAAGATACACAGCATACTGTTCTCTTACATATTCGGCCGCCACGAGCTCGGTCCCGAACTCATCGTTCTTTCCGGTATTGAAAAGCTTTTGTCCTTTCCCTGCTCTCTTCTGTGTCTGGAGATCAGATACGGGAGTGTATTTCATGTACCCCAGATCGGATACCGTAACGATCCCTCCGTCCTTCCTTATCTGAGCCGCAGAGATGACCTCGTCTCCCTTCGAAAGGGATATGAGAGCCACTCCTTTGGCCGCGCGGCCCTGAACGCTGATCTCATCCCTGTTGATGACTATGCACATGCCTTTCCTGGTAACGGCCATAAGAGAAGTGTCTTTTGCCACGGTATCACAGAAGACTATCTCATCCTTTTCCTTAAGGCCGCAGACCTGGAACCTGTTCTTCCTAACGTCAAGATCTGCCGCAGAGACTATCTTTGCCATACCCTGCCCTGTGACGAATATCATATCTTCCGATGTCTCCGCAGTGGAGATAAGGAGAGGCTTTTCACCCTTTGATACTCCTGCCACCACCGCGCTGAGCGATGTCCCGGGATCCCTGAATTTAGCTTCCTTCACATGCTCCACGGGGAATATGAACTTGTTTCCGAAATTGGTATATGCGGTTATCCGGCCCTCGGTATCGGTATTTACTATGATCCTCGGCTGGTTCCTCATCTCGGCATCCTGGGTGTTCATCTTTGCAAGGGACTTCCTGTTTATCCTCTTTAGCATCCCGTTCCTGGTAAGGATGACGGAACACTCCTCTGTCACCTTGTATTCGTCCATATCGATGACTATCTCACCGTTGTCCTTTGAGATAAGAGTTCTTCTCTCGTCCGCATACTTCTTTTTGATCTGCAGCAGCTCCCCTATGATAAGGCCGTCGAGCTTGACTCTGCTCTCATATATGCCCCTTAACTCCTCCAGCTTCTCCTGCGTTTCCTTATACTCGTTCCTCAGCACCTCTATCTCGAGCTTTGTTAATCTTACGAGCCTTAAGTCAAGTATCGTCTGGGCCTGAACGCCTGTGAGGTCGAGCTGTCTCATGAGCTCGCGCTTTGCCATGCGGCCGTCATCGGATCCCCTTATGATAGCTATCACCAGATCCAGATTAAGAACTGCTATTACCAGGCCCTCCAGCTTATGCGCCTTCTCGTCGAGCTGCTCGATGTCATAGTTGACCCTTCTTTTTACGACCCTTCTCTGATGTGCGATATAGTAATCTAGAGCGTCTAAAAGGCTCAGCTGCTTCGGCCTGCCCTCGGCTATGGCGACCATGTTTATGCCGTAGGTTATCTGAAGATCCGAATACTTGTAGAGACAGTCGAGTATCTTCTGTGCGTTAGCTCCCTTCTTAAGCTCTATGACTCCCCTGATGCCAGTCCTGTCAGTTTCCGACTTTATGGAATCGATGCCCTGGAACATCTCTTTTTTCGATTCCCTTAAAGCATCTATCTTTTTTAACATCGCCCCTTCGCGGATCTCAAAAGGAAGCTCCGAGACGACGATCTTCTGCTTGCCGTTTTTTTCCTTCTCGATCTGTACCTTAGCCCGGAGCCTGATCTTGCCTCTTCCTGTGGCGTATGCCTCCTTTAAGTCCTCGGTTCCCATGATTATCCCTCCGGTAGGGAAATCGGGGGCTTTTATGACTTTCATCATATCGTCAAGGGTGCACCTCGGGTTCTTCATCCTGAGCACCGTCCCGTCGATCACTTCCCCGAGATTATGCGGGGGTATGTTCGTCGCTATGCCTACGGCTATGCCCGTCGCTCCGTTGACGAGCATGTTCGGGAATCTTGAAGGCAGGACTACGGGCTCCTTCGCGGTATCGTCGAAATTCAGCGTGAAATCCACGGTGTCCTTCTCTATGTCCCTTACCATCTCCATGGCCAGGGGAGCAAGTTTTGCCTCCGTATATCTCATCGCGGCAGGGCTGTCTCCGTCTATGGTCCCGAAGTTCCCGTGTCCGTCTATGAGGACGTTCCTCATCGAGAAAGTCTGTGCCATCCTGGCAAGGGCGTCATATATAGAGCTGTCGCCGTGAGGATGGTAATTTCCCATCGTATCCCCGACGATCCTGGCGCACTTGACATCCTTCCCGTCAGGATAGATCTGCTTCTCGTTCATGGAATACAGTATCCTTCTCTGGACGGGCTTGAGGCCGTCCTCGACCCTGGGCAGAGCTCTTTCAAGTATGACATATTCGGCGTAAGGCATGAACGATTCATGCATCACATCTTCAAGCGCTGTAGTTACTATCTCGTTCTTTTCCATATCCTAAAACTTTCTTCTCAGATATCCGCGACAAAATTGTCCTTCTTGTTGAAATCCGCAAATTCGTTTATATACTCTCTTCTTGGGTTCGCGTCGTCGCCCATGAGCTTCGTTACCAGATTGTCCGCTTCGAGCCTGTCCTGGACCTCGACCCTTAAAAGCACCCTGTTCTCGGGATTGAGCGTCGTTTCCCAGAGCTCCTCCGGGTTCATCTCTCCCAGGCCCTTGAAGCGCTTCACCTCACAGCCTCTGCCCATATCCTTCTTCAGCTGCTCGAGCTGTTTTTCCGTATGCGCGTACTGGGTCTTCATTTTCCTCTTGGATACGCTGTAAAGAGGCGGCTGCGCTATATACACGTGACCTTCCTGGATCAGCTCGGGATAGTATCTGAAGAAGAACGTCAGAAGGATCGCCCTTATATGCGCTCCGTCCTGATCGGCGTCGGCAAGTATTATGATCTTGCCGTATTTCAGGTTCTTTATGTTGAAGCTGTTCTCGAGCCCGCAGCCTAGAGCCGTTATGAGCGATCTGAACTCCTCGTTCGCAAGGACCTGTTCCAGCCTCTTTTTCTCGACGTTGAGCGGCTTGCCTCTTAAAGGCAGTATCGCCTGGAACTTCCTGTCCCTTCCCGTCTTTGCGCTGCCTCCGGCGCTGTCTCCTTCGACGATGAAGAGCTCATTCTTCTTATAGTCCCTTCCCGTACACGAAGAGAGCTTGCCTACGAGCGGGGCAGAGTCAGCCTTGAGTTTCTCCCTTGCTACCTGCTTCGCCTTCTTCGCATACTCTCTCACCTTTGCCGCGTTTATCGCCTTTTCCGCTATCTTCTGGCATACCTGCGCATTGTTGAGGTCGGCAAAATACGCGCTTAAGCCTTCAAGCACCACCGACTCCACAGCGGTACGCGCCTGAACGTTTCCGAGTCTGGTCTTTGTCTGCCCTTCGAACTGGGCGTTCTTTATCTTTATGGATACCGCAGCCGTGAGCCCTTCTCTGAAGTCCTCGCTCTCGAAGCTTATCTTCTCCTTCGAGTTCTGCAGATAATCCGTAAGGGTCTTCGTGACCGCGCTCCTGAAGCCGGTGACGTGTGTGCCTCCGTCGGGTGTCGCCACGTTGTTGACGAATGAAAAGATGCTCTCGTCGGTCTGCTCCGTATACTGCAGCGCCGCAGAGACCTTTATACCGTCCTTCTCCCCTTCTATCTTTATCGGTATCTCGTTTATTGGTGTCTTTACGTCGGTCATCGAGAGAACGAAATCCGACAGGCCTCCCAGATAATTGAATTCGACCTTTTTCTCGGGCGACTGTCTTTTGTCGGTAAGGGTTATCGTCACCCCGTCGACAAGGTATGCCAGAGTCTTGAGCCTTTTTGCTACACGGTCAAAGTGTATCTCCGTCTCGTCAAAAATATCATCGTCGGGAAGGAACGTCGTCCTTGTCCCCCTCTTCTTAGATGTCCCTATGACCTTTAATGGCTCTACCGGGACTCCCGCGTATATCTTCCTGTCCTTAACGTATGACTCGAATCTCTGGTAATAATGCTTCCCGTCGACGAAGACCTCCACTACGGTCCACTTGGAAAGGGCGTTCACCACCGACGCGCCCACACCGTGCAGGCCGCCCGAATATGAATAGTTGTTATCCGAAAATTTGCCGCCGGCATGCAGCTTGGTCATAACCACTTCGACACCCGACACCTTCATCTCCGGATGGATGCCCACAGGTATCCCTCTGCCGTTGTCCTCTACGGATACGCTGCCGTCTTCATTGAGCTCCACTTCTATCCTGTCGGCGTATCCGTTGGCAGCCTCATCTATGGAATTGTCCAGTATCTCCCATAACAGATGATGGAGCCCCCTTGACCCGGTAGATCCGATATACATACCGGGCCGCCTTCTTACGGCCTCAAGCCCCTCCATTACTTCGATATCAGACGCTGTGTAATCTTTCGACATCAACAATCACCCTTGCAAATACCATAAATATGGCAGATTTCAATTAATTATACACAACCGGTAGTATTTTTGCAAAATCACCCTATCCTGTATCCTATGCCGGGCCTGAGGAAGAACAGGTAGCTCTCCTTTACCGGTCTTCCCATTATCTTTTCAGCAGCATATGAATACATGCGTATCTGCTTCCTGTAGTGATCCGCCATCGCTTCCACCTGATCCTCGGTCATGTGGTTGGACTTGTAGTCGATGATGACGTATCCGCCATCCTCCTCGAACATAAGGTCTATCACACCATTCACGATTATATCGTCGCCGCCCGCCGGATATCCGAGCTCCTCCGCGCTTACGAGCAGGCTGAACGGGAGCTCCCTGAAAACATGCCCGGACCTTCTTACCCTTTCCATGAGCCCGCTTCGGTAGAAACTGCCTATGTATCCGCTGCACCTCATGAGCTCCTTTTCTTCCTCGGCGGTTATTATCTCCTTTGACCTCATGCTCCTTATATGATCCTCGACCGCTTCGCTGCCCGCAAGGTCAAGCGGAGCGTTTTCGAAGAACAGATGTATGAGGGTGCCCAGGGAGGCTCCCGTCGTCTCCCTCTTCTCGCCCTGCCTGTAATCGCCTTCCTCGTGGGTGTATTCGGGAAGCAGCCAGCTCACGCCCACCCATGAGGGCACGTCGATCCAGTCGTAGCTTATGAACCCGGGCGCCTCCTGCTTTACGGCTCTTGAGAACAGAGCCTCAAGGGAATCGAGCTTTCTTTCCCGTATCTCAGCTGACTGTCCGGCAGGCCTTATGCCCGTCTCTATCTCCGTCCCGTCAGCCGAAGTGCCGCCGATGACGTCGGAGAGACCGTTCACTATCCACTCGAGCATGCTCGAGCACCTTATGAGCGAATACGGATCCCTTAAGGGCAGTATCAGCTTCCCCGGTTCCCCGGGCCTTACCGTGCCGCTTATTATCAGTCTGTTCTCCGCCCTGGTCATGGCGACATACAGTATCCTTAATTCCTCGCTGCGGTCCTCGGCCTTCTTGACCCTGTGCATCAGGGCCTTTATGGCCGTTGGGGAAGTGACATGCGCCTTCTCGTCTATGATATCCATGGCAAGTCCCATCCCGTTATGCCACAGCACCTTCTTTTTCATGTCGTCGTCGTTGAATCTCTTATCGGTGCATGCCAGTATGACAACGGGGAACTGAAGCCCCTTGCTCCCGTGGACGGTCATGAAGGATACGGCATCCTCGTCCCTTCCTCCGCGGTCCCCCATAGGCAGCATGCCCGTATCCGCATATATCTCTTCAAGCTTTCCTGCAAGCTCGGAAACGCTCCTCACATTTTTTGCCATATCCCTTAAGGCTTCAAAGAAAAGATCGAACGACACCGCCGCATTCTCGCCGTCGGGCATGGCCTCGAGCGATGCCGGGAAATCCGTCCCGGTCTTTAAATATATAAGGAAATCCTCCATGCTGAGCGCCTTTTCGTAAAGCCTCCACATTAGGATGCGGTCAAGCATGCCGGCGCATTTTTCGGCCAGAGCATCCTGTCCCCTCGCATACTTTAAGAACGCCTCCGTGAAAGTGCCCGTCATATCCATGGCCCTTATCTGAGCAAGCTCGGCCTCGCCGAATCCTCCGATATACGATCTCATGACCGCTATGAGCGCCGTGTCGGAATAAAATCCGTCTGTCAGCTTAAGGAGATCCGTGAAAAGCAGCATCCCGCTCGTAGCCGCTCTCCCGGGCTCGCTTTTTATGGGTATGCCTACGCTCTCGAAGACCTCAGCCATGACAGGGCGCACGGTCTCACGTCCGTCCCTCACCAGGACACAGAAGTCCCTGAAGCCAAGCTCTCTTCCGTCCACTTCCGTTCCTTTAAGCTCCTTTATCCTGTCGGCTATGTTCATGAACTCAGCCCTGATCTTTTCAGTGCCGGTCAGTTCGTCTCCGGTCAGCATGAGCTCCATCACGCCTTCCGCTTCCCTGTTCGCTATGAGCTTCTCCCCGTCATCGTATTCTATCTCGCCAAGCTCAGGGCTCATCAGATTGCCCATCACATGATTGAGCGCGTTAACCAGCTTCGGAGCGGACCTGAAATTATCGTTCATCATAATGAGCTCATAGGGAGCACTCCCATCCCCGGCCTGTCTGAACTTTCTTGCCTTTTCCGAAAATATCATGGGATCCGCCAGCCTGAAGCGGTATATGCTCTGCTTTATGTCTCCCACCATGAATCTTCCCGACGGTCTTGATATCCGGCCAATTATCTCTTCCTGAACGGGATTCGTATCCTGATATTCGTCTACAAAGACGTAGTCATATCTGTCCCTGTAGCTGTCAGCGACCGTCCGGTCGCTTAGGATCATATTGGCGTAGTGCATGAGATCGTCGAAATCCATCGACTTCCTTATGCGTTTGAGCCTGAGATATTCTGCGTCAAAGCGTTTCAGTACGGACAGGAACGCTTTTGTCTCTCCCTTTACGTATTCCTGATCCCTTTTAAGACTGTCGGCCGATATGTCGAGCCCTGCAGCCTCTCCTGCCGCTTCCTTTATCTCTTCCCTTAAGGCCCTGATCCTTTCCTTTTCCTCCTCAGGCGCAAGCCCTGTAGACAGTCTGGTGAGCCTGAACGAACGGATATCGGATGATGTCTCCCTGATCTCACTCAACTTGTCCAGATCAGCCCTGTCGTTCTCTGCCTGTTTTATCCACTGGTTTTCGTCGCTTATCCTTATACACTCCGTCAGGAGCCTTACGGCACGCTCGAGGCATCTTTCCTTTTCCGCGCTTATGACAGGTCCGTAATCGAAAGGCTCCCTGATATGTCTTTCAAGCCATCCGAGCCTCTCCGGAAGGCTGTTTACATAATCATAAAGCCCCAGGAGCAGCTCCATGAGATCAGTATCTCTCCTGCCGGCATACTTTGCCCTGAGCATCAGGAAATCCGGGTCTTCCTCCTCATAGAGCGACTCAAAGCAGTTTTCAGCCGCTGTCCTCTTTATGAGCTCCATCTCTTCCGCTCCGAGTATCCTCTGTCCCGGCACGGCATCCCCGCCCTTCATCATGATATAGTTTTCCCTGATGATCTTCTGCGCGAAGCTGTGAATAGTGCAGATATCCGCGAACGCGGCGTATTCCGCCTGGCTCCTGATCGCCTGATCGTTTTTGTCCTCCGCGATATCGAGGAGCTTTGAGATGATCCTCTGCCTCATCTCCTGAGCCGCTGCATTCGTGAAGGTACAGATGAGCATCCGCCTTATATCGGCGCCTTTTATGACCAGCCTTGCCGCCCTTTCGGCAAGCACGGACGTCTTTCCGCTGCCGGCTGCCGCCGAGACCAGGATATCCTTATTTTCCGAACACACGGCTCTTTCCTGTTTGGGTGTAAGCTTCATCTTTCAAGCGCCTCCATGATCTCTTCCCTGCTCATCTTCTCTATCACTCTGGGGTCGCATCCGAGCTCATCCGACCTGCAGACGGCTATATAGGGACAGTATGAGCATACTGTCTTACCGCCTATCTTCGCAGGCCTTATCTCTATCTCCCCGCTGTATATCTTCGACGCTGCCCTAGATATGAGGTCCCTCGTATGCTTAAGGAGCGCGGCCATCTCTTCCCTTGAAAGGGCTCCGTCCCCCTCGACCGGCCTGTCCTCATCAGCCGTCTTTTTTAACTGCATGCTCGTAAGCGTCTTCTCTCCGTTGTCGAGCCCGTTTACCGCATCCTGTTCGGACAGCAGGAAGCCCGACATCCTGTATTTCTGCTGTCTTTTCCTCTCGGCGCCGTCTGCGTCTACCAGCGGAAGATCTATCCTGAAATAGAAACCTCCCGCAGGGACCGCTCCCCTGTATTTGGAGATGTTCAGAAGCGCTAAGAGATATACCATGAGCTGGATATCGAGCCCGTAGAACATCTCGGTAAGATCGAACCTTTTGCTCCCCGTCTTGTAATCCACTACCCTTATATACTTTTCACCGCCTACGTCAGCTATATCGACCCTGTCTATCTTTCCCCGTATGGATACGGTCCCTCCGGGAGTCTCGATCCTGAAATCGTTCCAGAATCCGAAGCCGTACTCGCTCCCCTCCACGTTTACGGGAGTGTCCTTGAGCTGGTCTCTTATGGCTCTTGCGGAATAGGCTATCTCTTCCTTGAGCCTTCCCGCCAGATATCTGAATCTGCTGCTGTCCGCCATTATGCCCCGGTTATGCTCAGCCAGTATCGCGTCGCCTGCAGCGTTGACATATCTTTCTATCTCGGCGTCATCGAGCTCAGCCCATTTTTTCTTCGACGATATGATGTTCCTTGTAAGCGTCTCCATCACTTCGTGGGCATAGGTCCCTGTGTCCTGCGCGCTCTCCTCATAATCCGCCAGTTCCGACGGCCTTAATCCGTAGTCGAGATAATGCCTGTACGGACAGCCGTAATACGTCTCTATGGACGAAACACTTCCCTTAAGTCCTCCGTATATGAGCCTTGCCGTTTCAGGCGGGATCTTCTGAGGAGAGTTGTCAAGTATCATCCCGGGCAGCACAGAGGATACGACCTCCCTTGCCTCTTTTGTCTTAAGATATGCGGGGAGGATGCCTACAGGGCCTCCCTCCATGCCGCTCCTTATCTCCCTTACCAGAGTCCTCACTCCCCCGCCTATCGTCACGGGCAGAAGCTTTTCGGATATCCTGATCTTCGGGAATATCCTTTTTATCTGATCGTACATATATGACTCAGGTCCGTCTGAGGCGTTGCAGGAGAATATCAGTTTCCCCGACTGTCCTATCACCCTTAAAATATGGTCCTTCTGTTCCTCGGTGTCGGGAGGCGCGGGAAAATAGCTCTCGTCCTCCATTATCTTCCTGCTCTCGAACGGGAGCAGGATCCCGCCGTCCCCGTCGTCGGCGCTCGGAAGAACTCCGTCGTTCACTCCGGCTATAACGGTGAGGCCTGTATCCGAAAAGATACCGTAAATGACGTCCCCCACCGTAACCTGATCTGCCTTAGGCGGCACTGTCGATATGTTCACGCTCGAGAACGCTGACCTGAGCACTCCGGCAAACTCTCCCGGATCAAGCTTTTCGGTTATGAGCAGCTCCATCTGAGAAAGGACATCCCTGATCTTCTCACAGACCTGCTTTTCAAACTCGCTCTCCTCGGCAAGCCCCGCCTTAAGGAAGAGCTCAGCCCGTTCCGCTGTCGCCCTGTCGAGATCCGTGTCTTCCATGAAACGCCTTAACGCACGGCACATACCGGCAGCGGAAGATGAAGCCCTTATACTGTCTATAAGGTCCGCTTCAGGTGCCAGCGCCCTTTTCCTTATCTCCTCCACCTTATCGGCATCTCCCTTTACGAACCCTGAGAAGAACCTTCTTCCCTTTATACCGAAAGTCTTCGCATATGCCGCGAGATACGAGCTCTCCTCTTCCGTGACCGGCAGGAAACCGCTTTTGATCATCCTCATGATATCTTCCGTCTGGAAGGAATCCGCGATCTCTATCGCTGTAAGCACCAGGTCGGCGCTCCTGCTCTCTATGAGGCTTCTCCTGTCTCCCATGAAAAACGGGATCCCGTTCCTCGAAAAGACGCTCTTGATAACGGGCGCGTATCCCTTTGGATCCTTCATCGCCAGGACCACATCGCTCATCTTATGGTCTCTTGCATATTCGAGTATCCTTACGGCTATGTTCTCTATCTCCTCTTCCCTGTTCGAAGCCATTAAGAGTTCTATGTTCCGGGGCTCTTCTCCGTACGGAACGGTATTGCTGAAAAGCCGCTCTCCAAGTGTCCTTATGTCATCAGGGGCGTCAGGATCTTCCTTCCCGACGATCTCGGGAACAGCCCCCTCATTCATTCTCATGACGTTCCTTATGAGCCTGTCCTCTTCATTCCCTGCAAGCATCAGCGTCACCTGTGTTACGGAGGACATCGTCTTAAGGAAAGACAGCCTCCTTCTGGGGATGACATCGAATCCGTATACCAGGATGTCGCTTTCCCTGAGCTTTTCCGACCCGGTGCAGAGGTTCTCGGCCAGTACTTCCATATCCTGGGCATCGGGAAGATCCTTTATCCTCCGCTCCACCTCGCGGTAGACTTCAGTGACCTCGCGCAGTTTGAGCCCTGCCGTTCCCCCGGCCCTTTCCGCGATCATATCAAGTCGCTCAGGAGTTATATCCTCCTGCATCACTGACCTTATCAGCTCAGCCGTCTTCATGTGTATCTCGGGATCTTTCCTTATATCCAGTATCTCAAGCTCTTCCCTCTTCCTGCTGATGACATCCGCGCAGAGCAGAGACAGTCCGGCCTGTGTCACGCTGTTCCTTGCTCTTCCCCCGAGTTCCCTCAGTATCTCTTCAGTCAGCTCTTCAAAGGTGGTCACCCTGACGTTCATGTATCCGGGGACCCTGCATTTCTCTATTATCTTCCTTCCTATAAGGAATGAGGCCTGCGCCGGTACTATGAGCATCAGCTGTCTCTCCCTCGTGTCAAGATAACCCTTCACCTCGGACATGAGCCTTTTCTGCAGCATATTTGCGTTTTCACCTGTTATAAGTCTGAACATCATTTCTTCCTGTTTTTCGTGTGGTTTACATTTCTGATTATACCATAAAGGCGGCTGCAGTTTTGCAGCCGCCTTTGTATCAGCCATTATGGCCTGTCACAGCCTGTCTTCATAATATACGACGTGATATTCCTTTTTCCACTGTTTGAGAAGCTCCTGATAAGCTTCGTCCTTAGCGGTATTGTAAAGCATGTCGTATATGCTGTCGTGTACTTTTTCGAGCGGTATCTCTCCGGCCGGAGTTATCGAAACGAGCTGGAAGATATAGTATCCGTTGTCCTTGTAATATGCCGGTTCGGATATGTCGCCCGGTTCCTTGAGCCCAAGCACTGCCTTGATCCACGCCGTGTTCCTTGCCCTCATCCCGTTATACGTTTCGAAGCCTTCCGTGATGAACGGTTCCTGCTTGGAATACATATCGTCGGAGTATTCGTTTATGAGGCTCATGAAATCTTCTCCCGAAACCGCCTTCTCATATATGCCCTTCGCCTCTTCCTCAGCCTTCGCCCGGGCTTCCTCCATCATGCTGTCAGCCTCCTCGCGTTTGCCTTCAGCCCTGAGTTCCTTCACTTCCTTCATGATCTCGTCATAGTAGTTCACGTATATGACTCTTGCGTAGTATCTGTCGGTGGGGCAGTAAAGCGCTATCGAGCTTGCGGCATATGAGCCGTAATTCGATATGCTGTCATCCATGTCCTTCTTCTGCGTCCTGAGATTCTCGTCATACCACTTCTTTATCTCTTCATCCGAGAGGATCTCTCCTTCGTAGCAGCGGTCAATGAGCTTCTCCTTGCGTTTATCCCTGGTAAGGTCTTCGTAATATGAACCGTCCGATATCCCGTATTTCTGGAGCACGTTGAACTTTGCCTTTTCCCTTAATTCCTCATCGCTGAGATCCGGATATGATGTCCTGACGGTCTCCATCTCGGTCTCAATGACCGTATCGAGGGTAGCCACGAATTCATCCACTGCCTGCTGGACTTCCGCTTTTTCCTCTTCCGTGAGCTCTGGTATGTCGTATTCCTCAAACTTCTTCTCGAGCACTTTCTTTTCGATTATGTCATCGAGGAAGCCGACCTTCATCTTATGGGCGATCTTCCTTCCGGTTTCCGTGTTCTCGGAATCCTCGTCTATATATGCGTACTGCTTATATGTCTCGTAGTCGTCGATGATGGAGTCTTTTATGATCTCTTCCCCGTCTATCACAGCCACGACCTGTCTTCTGTCAGCTTCTTCATCATATTTCACCATGTGGCACGCGGCAAGCACCGGCATCACCAATAAAACAAGAGCTGTTAAAAAAGCCAGTTTCTTCATTGTGAACTCCTTTTATGTGCGCCGGCCGGGAAGACCCGGGCGGTCTCAAATATACCAGTAAATTATACTTTATCGACGACCTTTATGCAACGTCTCAGTTCCGCCAGTATCCTGAGCATCTCGTTCACATAGTTCCTGCCGGGCTTTACGAGCACTGCGGGCGGCACCGAAGGCCTGAACTGTGCTGCCCCCGGATGCTTTTCGAGAGTCTTTCTGACGGCGGAGGCAGACACGTATATCCTGTCCGCGTCTGCGAATTTCATCTCTATCATCCCGTCCCTCCTGATGATGCTCGCGATGCCGGCCCGTTCGGCATTGCTCCTTAAGAGCTGATACACGAGCAGGTTCTCGGCCTGCTTCGGGGCAGTGCCGTACCTCTCATACATCATGTCCCTTATCTCCCTTAAGTCATCTAAGGTCTTTATACCCAGGACGGCCCTGTACATGTCGAGCTTCTGCGCCTCATCGGTTATGTATGACTCCGGTATGAAGGCATCGAGCCCCAGATCCACCTCCGTATCGATATGGAAAGGCTCCGGGCGCTTAAGCAAGCTGTCGACCTCCTGTCTTACTATCTTGCAGTAGAGATTGTACCCTATCTGGGCCATATGGCCGCTCTGTTCCGGACCCAGTATATTCCCCGCGCCTCTTATCTCGAGGTCTCTCATGGCTATCTTGTACCCGCTCCCGAACTGGGTGAACTCTCTTATAGCCTCGAGCCTCTTCCTCGCGGTCTCATTCATGCTGTCGGTCCTGAGATACGTGAAGTACGCATAGGCTCTTAAGCTGCTCCTTCCTACCCTGCCTTTTAACTGATAGAGCTGTGCGAGCCCGAACATATCCGCTTCATATATTATTATCGTGTTGACGTTCTGGATATCGATCCCCGACTCTATTATGGTGGTGCACAGCAGTATGTCGAACTGCCTGTCGTAAAATGCGTTTATGACGCTCTCGAACACCTCTTCCCCCATCTGCCCGTGCGCGATGGCGCACCTGGCTTCAGGCACTACGGTGTTCAGCATCCTTAAAAGCTCATCCATCTGCGATATCCTTCTGCAGACGAAATATATCTGGCCGCCCCTTGCCATCTCCCGCATGCAGGCTTCCCTCACCATGCTCCACGAGAACTCCGCAACATAGCTCGCTACCTCCTTACGCTCTTCAGGAGGCGTGTCTATCGTGCTTATGTCCCTGATCCCGGTCATGGCCATCTCAAGGGTCCTGGGTATAGGCGTTGCCGTAAGGGTCAGCACATCGACCGTGCGCTTCATATCCTTTATGCGCTCCTTGTGGGAAACGCCGAACCTCTGCTCCTCATCCACTATGAGGAGCCCGAGATCCCTGTACCTGATGCTCTTTGACAGCAGCTTATGCGTCCCTATGATGATGTCTATCTGGCCGCTGTTGATATTCTCAATGACTTTCTTCGTATCTTTGGTGAATCTCGTAAGGACCGCTATCCTGACGGGAAAACCCGCGAACCTCTCAAGGAAGGTCCTGTAATGCTGTCTTGCAAGCATCGTCGTAGGTACGAGCACAGCGACCTGTTTCGAATCCATAACGGCCTTGAAAGCGGCACGCATGGCCACTTCCGTCTTCCCGTAGCCGACATCTCCCAGAAGCAGCCTGTCCATGACCCTTCTGCTCTGCATGTCGCGCTTTATCTGTTCAGTGCTCTCGATCTGTCCCGGGGTCTCTTCATACTCGAAATTGTCCTCGAACTGGTTCTGCCACGCTGTATCCGGTGAAAAGCTGTAGCCTTCGGTATTCGCCCTCTCCTCGTATATGGAGACGAGATCCTCGGTCAGTTTCTTTATGGAATTCCTTGCTTTGGCCTTAGCGCCTTCCCATTCCTTTCCACCAAGCTTCGAGAGGCGCGCCGCGTCCTCGTCTGAGCCTACGAACTGGGATATCTTGTCTATCTGGGAAGTCTTAATGAACAGCTTGTCCCCGTCCCTGTATTCTATCTCAAGATAGTCGGCTCTGGTGCCTCCCACCTCCATGTTCCTGACACCGAGGTACCGGCCTTTGCCGTAAGCCTCATGCACGACCGTATCCCCCGCCTTAAGATCTGCTACGAGATCGAGAGGTGCCGTCTTTTTCTTTTTTTCGCTTCTTGCCTTGAGCTTCCTGCCGAATATATCCGTCTCGGAAAGATAATACGCCTTTACATCGTCTATGGAGAATCCCGCAGATATCCTTGCGCTCACGATATTTATGCCTGCCCCGGCAGATGAACCGTCGGTAAGGGATGCTTTGATCCCCCGTTCCTCAAGCAGGCTTTTTAACGCTCTGCCCCTCGAGGCGGCAAACAGATATATCTCCCAGCCGGCCTTCATCCGCTCGGACACGGCTTCGGCGAGCATGTCCATATTGTTCAGAAATCCCACAGAGGACGAGACGCTGCATGTTATCTCTGCCGTTTTCACATTAAACGGGGCATTCACGAGCCCTGCCATATCTATCATCCTTCCGGCATTTCTCCTGAGAAACTCATCCATGCCGTAAAGTATCGAATTCTCACAGCCGAAAGCGGCCTCGTTTCCCAGCACTTCGGCAAAAAGAGTCCCGGAAGTCTCTTCCCTCGACGCCTGTTCGGCCGTTATCCTGTTAAGATCCCTGAGGATTATAAGAGGATCCTCCACCCAGTCCGTCACACAGCACTTCTCACTGAATACGTCGGCATAGGCCGATATATTGGAGACTGTCCCTGAGTCTTCCAGTTCATATATATTCCTTAAAGCGGCGTCGGCCTGCCTGCCCTCTTTGAACTGCCCGAAATATGCCGCGAGCTCCTTTCTGTCGCTCTCATTCAGACTGATCTCATAAGCCGGCGATATCTCCGCCTCCGCTATCCTGTCGCCTAAGGATCTCTGTGTATCCGTATCGAACCGCCTTATCGTCTCGATCTCGTCGTCGAAGAACGTGATCCTCAGCGGCAGATCGTCCGCAGGCACGAAGACATCGGTTATCTCGCCTCTCCCTGAGAACTGGCCCTTCCCTTCCACCATCGCCGAATATTCGTATCCGGCCTCAGAAAAGCGTCTCTGGAGCTCCTTCGGTTCGATGGCCATCCCTTCCCTTAGCGTGAAGAAATTGCCCTCGAACCTGTCCTTAGGTCTCATCTTGTAAAGCATGGCCTCTATCGATGTATATACTATGCAGGCCTTCTTTATGAGCCTTGAAAGAGCAAAGGTCCTTGCGGAAGTTATATCCGTGCTCCTTGTGTCCACGTATGATATCTCTGCGTCGCATGATGGCAGATATATCCTGTCCACATATATGGACGCCTCGAACGCCTTTTTGGCTTCGAAATCATTCGGGAACACAAAAAAGACCGTCCTTCCGGTATCCTCAAAGACAGCGTTCACGAAGTGCTCCGTCAGCCCTTCCGAAAGCCTTAATAGTCTTTCGGGCAGACAGCCGTTATTTATATTGCCGAGGGTCTCCCTATAGAAGCCGCTCTTTCTAATGTTCTCAAGTATACAGTTCAATCTCTGATCCCGTTCCGGCAGCCTGCCTTACCCGTTATACCGGGACTGCGCGGCAGCTATGCCTTCCCTTATCACCGCGAGCGCCGCTTCTCCCGCCCTTTCGCATGCCAGGGAAAAAACGCCGGCCTCTTCCTTTCCGAACTTTCCAAGGACATAGTCCGCGAGATCCATCCTTTCGGGCTGCTTTCCTATCCCGATCCTTATCCTGGGGAATCCGCCGCTCCCAGTCTCGCTCAGTATCGATCTCATCCCGTTATGCGTTCCCGCGCTCCCAGAAGCCCTGATCCTGAGCTTACCCAGCTCCAGATCCACATCGTCATATATGACTATGAGCCTTGAGGGATCGAGCCTGTAATATGACAGCGCGGCTCTGACTGCTCTTCCCGAAGCGTTCATATATGTCCTGGGCTTAACGAAGACCACCTTCTCGCCGTTATACTGTGTCTCCGCTACGACTGACTCGAAACGGCGCCTTATGAATCTGGCACCGACGGATCTTGCCGCAGCCGAAACAGCCAGATAACCGGCATTGTGCCTGCTCTTTTCATATTCCTTCCCGGGGTTCCCGAGACCTACCACTATCCACATCCAGATCTTTTCCTTTACGGGCTTTTTCGGCATGAAAACATCTCATGCCGCCATATCATATATTTTAACACTTCCGCGGCAGTGCTTTCCAGCATGCGGGGGCAAAGACAGCTGTTTGTAAATATTTATTGATATTTGTATTAATAATGAAGATATCTTCCGCCACCCGAGTGCACCTTCAGCCCTTTTACTGTATAATACTATAAAGACGGCTAAGGCCATTAAAGATATACTTCGGCGGTACATGAGATGACAAGGAAGACGTTGATCCTTTTAATAACGATAATATCATTGATGCTGTTCGCAGGCTCGGCATGTTCCTCCCCTGTTTCCGCGGAATCAAGGGATGCAGGTTCGCTTTACATCGAATCATTGAGAAAAATGGATTTCGACAGCGCATATGATCACGTCTGCACCCGCTGCAACTACATATCCCTTGAGGAATTCACAGACGCATGGGACAACATAATAAAGCTGCTTGAGATAACAGGGATCGACATCACCGACCCCGAGGTCACGAGCGAGGACGGAAGCGAATACATAAATTACAGGATAACCTTAAAGAGCAGGCTGACCGAGGACCTTACGACCGACGTCAGGCAGAAGCTCACATATTATGACGGAACGGCCCATGTCGATTTCTCATACGATTCCATCCTTTCGGGATATGAGAAGGGCTCGTATATACGCAGGCGCACCCTCAAAGGTACCAGAGGCGAGATCTTTGCCCTGGACGGCACGATCCTTGCCGAGAACTCGTATTCCGATACCGTATATATAAACGTTTCTGATTCGCTCGATATCGACAGGACGCTCGACCGTATCTCATCCCTCCTTCCCGACGCCGACACAGGCCGCCTTAAGACGGTCTATGAGGACGCTCTTGAGCGCGAATACTCCGTCATAACCGTCAAGGCCTACAGCAAGGGCACTATGGATGACGATCTGAGGCAGGCTCTTCTGTCAACGGAAGGGGTAGGGATCGACGATTCCTCTCTCACCTATCAGAGATTCTATCCGTACAGGGAGGTATTCTCCCATATCATAGGATATACCGGCACGCCTTCCGAGGCTGATCTGGAGAAATACGGATATGACGAAAGGACCTCCGTCGTAGGCAAGACGGGGCTCGAAGCGTCATATGAGCCGGTCCTCCACAGCGAAGACGGCTATTCCCTTGAATTCGTCAACAGCAGCGGAGCCGTGACACACATACTCGACAGGGTCGAGCCCGTAAACGGAAGGGATGTCAGGACGACGCTCGATATAGCCATGCAGACGGAGGCCTACTACTCCCTCGATAAATACATAGCTGATGATCAGACCGGATGCGTTATTGTCATGGACACAAAGTCAGGTGACGTAAGCGCCATGGTGTCAAATCCCGGTTATGACAGCAATCTCTTCTCGTTCCCGATAGACAGCGCTACCTACGAATCGCTGTTCGGGGAAGGAACTAACCAGCCCCTGCTCAACAGAGCCACACAGGTAACCCTGGCTCCCGGCTCCACGATCAAGCCTTTCACCGCAGCAGTCGCCATGGACAACAACATACTCACGATGAACAGCGTGTTCCCGTATAAGATCGAAAAGAACAAGTGGCTCCCCGATGATACGGACTGGATCTGGCCTCCCATCTCAAGGAGCAAGGCCACCCCCGGTGTGCTCAATATGTACTCCGCCATAAGGTCCTCTGACAACATATACTTCGGCTGGGCAGCCATGATGATCGGAAAAGAGAAGTTCATGGATTACTTCGAGAACACCCTCCATTTCGTCGACGAGATGGATTTCGATCTGCCAGTAAAACGGGGCAATCTTGTGAACAAGACTACGGAATTCAACAAGAAGCTCCTTTCGGACATGGGTTTCGGCGTCGGCGAGATGCTTATAGCTCCCATACAGCTGATCTCATACTATACATGCTTTGAGAACGGCTGCGACGCGATAAAGCCGAGGATCGTCAAGAGCATCACCTCAAGCGACGGGCTGACCGAGACCGTCGAACAGGAGTTCGGCAGGGAGGTCGCGTACAGCGGTCTTATGAGCGAATACACGAGAAGCAAGATATATGACGCGCTGATAGAGGTCGTAAAGACCGGAACTGCCCACGACATCTACGATTCGCGCAGATCTGTCGCCGCCAAGACAGGTACCGCCGTCGTCAGCACCAAAAGAGAGATATCCTGGATAGTCGCTTTCTATACCGGGCGTATGGATGAGTCACGCATCGTCCTCGTCATGATAGACGGCCCCGCCGATGAAGGCGATATCAAGTTCAACATAGCTGATCTTCTGTTAAAAAAGTGACCTGACAGCGGTCCGGACCGGACCTTCATCAAAATTCATTTTTATAACAAAACTAGTTTGCAACTGCACGTTTCTCTCTTGTTGTACGGGTTTTTATACTTTGATATAATCAACTTTACCACAGCAATTCCGGAGGGATGCCATGAAACAGTGTCCTATACTCGAGATAGGTACTTCCAAGATAATCTGCATGCTCAGCACCGCGAACAGGAACGGCAGGAATATCCCTGTGAGCTCATATTCAGACCATGACGGTATACAGAACGGGTCCTTCGTAGACAGAGGCAGAACGTCTGCAGCCATCGTATCCGCCGTTGAGGAAACGGAGATATCGAGCTCGTACCAGATAAGCCGGATCATATGCAATGTTCCCGGCTGTTTCCTGAAAATAGAGATCAGGGAATCTACGCTGGGCCTTTCGGAAGACACTGTCAGCGAAGCAGATATAGAACGTCTCAAATCCATGGCGGCTCCGGTCCCGTATTCCGACGCGGTACATATAGGGACACGCTATGTCTATTTCATCGACAGCTCAGGGGATATCTATATCGATCCTCCCGTAGGAGCCAGGACATCAAGCATTTCCCTCTGCACCGCATTCTACTACGCCGCAACGGAATATACCTCACTTGTCGAGAGCGCACTTGAAAAACTGAACATAATTGTCGCGGCCTATATCCCTGACAGCTTTGCACAGGCAATGAGCTATATCCCTTCAGAACAGAGGGACAGGAGCGCTGTTCTTCTCAACATAGGCTATTCGCAGACCTCGGTCTCAGCGGTATACGCGGACGCCGTGATATCCGAAAAGACTTTCTATATGGGCTATTCTGATATAGCGGGGGATATCGCCATCGCTCTTGATACCGATATGTTCACCGCATACAGCATAAGGAAAAACCATCTTTTCGGCAGCGTGCCCGAGCCCGGCGCTCTCATATACGGAAAGGACAGCACCGGCAAGATGGCAGGGTTCGATGCCGTAAAGGTCAAGAACGCGATAGAAAAAAGGACTAGGATAATAGCAAACGAGGCTGAAAGGATAATAGACGGTATGTCATCGCTCCTTCAGGCAAAGGCACCCGTTTACCTTACGGGTTCTGATTCCAACGCAAGGGGCTTCTCATCCTTCCTTTCACTGCTGCTTGGAAGGCCCGTCATCCCCGTAAGACAGGCAAAAGATATGTTCAGCTCGGATTACAATACTTCGCTTGCTCTTCTTGACAATGCGGTCCTTTCGCTTTATGATTTAAACGAGGAATTAGCAGAACGAAAGCCTTTAAAAGAAAGAATTAAGGATCTTTTCAAGTGATCTATACAGGCTGTATCGATTACGGCTTTTATATTGATAATAAGTGAAATAGTGAGGCTGTTTAAGGGGAGGTTTTTGACCAATGGAGTTAGATACACAGAATTTGAATTTTGCAAAGATTAAAGTCATCGGCTGCGGCGGAGGCGGCGGGAACGCTGTCAACAGAATGGTCGAATATGGACTTGAGGGTGTCGAGTTTTATGCTGTAAATACAGATAAACAGGCTCTTCTGCTGAACAAGGCACCGAATAAGATACAGATAGGCGATAAGATCACCAAGGGGCTCGGCTCGGGCGGAGATCCTGCTGTAGGAAAGAAAGCAGCTGAAGAGAGCCGCGAGGAGCTCGAAGAGATCATAAAAGGCGCCGACCTTGTTTTCATAGCCGCAGGTATGGGCGGCGGTACCGGAACAGGTTCCGCAGCTGTTATCGCGGATATAGCTAAGCAGTACGGCATACTCTCTGTTGCTTTCGTCACCATGCCCTTCTGGTTTGAGGGAACTCCCAGGAAAAAGGTCGCGGAAGCCGGTTTCAATGAACTCTTCAATACCGTCGACAGCATCATAAGGATCCCCAATGACAAACTCCTCGAAGTAGTAGGAAAGAACACTCCTCTTCTTGAGTCATTCAGGCTTGCCGACGATGCCCTCCGTCAGGGTATACAGGGCATAACGGACCTTATAGCAAGACCTGCTCTTATCAACCTCGACTTTGCAGACGTACGTTCCGTCATGATGGAGCACGGTATAGCGCATATGGGTATCGGTATAGGGACCGGCGAGAACAAGGTCGTCGATGCTGCAAAACAGGCTATCATGAGCCCGCTCCTCGATACTTCTATACAAGGCGCCAAGGGTATCATCTTCAACGTCACCGGCGACAAGACCATGGGACTTGCTGAGATCGAAGAAGCTATCAAGCTCGTGCAGGCTGCTGCTGATGATACAGCTAACATCTTCGTCGGCGCATGCATAGACGATGACCTCGATGACGAGGTACATATCACTGTCATAGCTACCGGATTCGGAAGAGAATATGCTGAGAAATCGGAAAGCGCAAGAGCTTCTGCTCCGAGAGTCACCGCATCGGTCTTAGGAAACGGGACCGTGAATCTTTACGGAGGCAGCGCAGTGAAGAAGGAAGAATCTCCGAAGAATTCCGACTGGTTCGGCGACGGTCTTTCCACCGCGAAAGCTCCCGATGAGGTAGAGCCTCTGCCTCAGGATATGAGCTTCCTCGATGACGACGAGCCCGAGATACCGGTATTCCTCAAGAAGGCTCCGAAGCGCCGTGGAAATCAGTAAAACAGCAGATATGAAAAAACACCCGAAAGGGTGTTTTTTTTTGGCTCTATGTCAAATGTTGGGGTAGAGCATAAAATTAGGACAAGATTGTTTAATCAAAACAGCTACAAGATCATGATCTTGTAGCTGTTTTTGTGCTCACCATCGAACCTGATCATGATCTATATCCAAAACTAGTAAAAA
>JAFWWA010000054.1 GCA_017523755.1 Christensenellaceae bacterium
ATGAATGAAAAAACAGGGATAAGCGGTATGGCGTCGTCTATCACGGCTATCTTGGGCGCAAAGGCATTGTCGATAGTTCCTATGATACGGCTGATGAAGTCGCCCAGCCTGTACATCCCGTACTGAAGCGCAAAGTATACGAATCCCAATATCCACCCGTATCTGGGAACGCTCTTTACTTTATTTATGAATCTCTTCATATGAGTCTCCTCTCCGGTCAGGGGATGCTCTGTCCTGACCTTCGGTCACGCGGCAGGCTCCTCACCCTGAGTCAGTCTTCCTTTGTCCTGTCAAGGACCCGGTTTCTGAAATATACTGTTATATTAAGTCCCACAACGATGAGATTGATGAAATAGAATATAAGGACATACCATTTTTCACTGAAGCTGGCCATATATGCGGGATTTATGAATTTTGACGCTATACCGCACACATATCCCATGAATATGAGGATAAGGAACCCGAGGCTGGTCCCCTTTGCAGTCCTGCTTTTCACGGCTTTTATGAGATTTATAGGCCATGATATCCCGAAGGACACGATCATCAGTATCTCGAACAGTTCAGGCATAGGGTCTTCTCCTTTCAGGCATGCGGCTAATTAGCTTTTTCTTTTATCTCTTATGTAAGAATTATACAACAATTGCACTTCCAGTTGGAACATAAAATGCGCTCATATGGCAATTTAGCGCTTTATATACGATATTCTGATATAATATCTGTAAGATCCCTCGTCCGGTATGAAACCTGTGACGCCTTAGCAGCGTCATATATATCGGATGCAGGATATTAAAAAAGGAGAAGCTGCATGCAGGATGAGACGATAATCGGCCTGTATTTTGCCCGTAACGAGCAGGCTATCGGAGAAACTGACCGCAAATACGGCAGATATCTCACAAAAACGGCATACAACATTGTGAGCGATCTTGAAGACAGCAGGGAATGCGTCAATGACACTTATCTCAAGGCGTGGGATTCCATACCCCCTACACGCCCGTCTTCACTTATCGCCTATCTGTCCAAGATAACGAGGATGACCTCTATAGATCTTTTAAGAAGGAAGAACAGGAATAAGAGAAAAGCTTCGGAATACTCCGTTTCCCTTGATGAGCTCGGCGATACTTTTTCCGACGGCGCAAGCGTCGAAGAGACCGTGGACATGAGCATACTGGGAGACAGGATAAGCAGATTCCTTAAGGGGCAGAGCGAAAGGAAGAGAGCCGCGTTTATCGGCCGGTATTTCTTCAGCGACTCAACAAAGAAGGTCGCGGGGGATATAGGGGTGTCTGAGCAGGCGCTCAAGAGCATGCTGTTCAGGATGAGAAAAGAACTCAAAGAATACCTTATAAGCGAGGGATATGATATATGAACAAAAGGACTTTGATGGAGAGCCTGAGCTTTATTGACGAGGGTCTTATCGATGAAACTATAAAGACAAGGAAGGCGGCACGTACCTCGCATGTCCTTAAAGTGTCCGCTTTGGCGGCTTCGTTCATGGTGCTTGCAGCAGGTGCTTTCCTTATGCTGAGACCATATCTGAGCATGGGTAAGGCAGCTGAAAAGTCTGTCGCTGATGTTGTGGAATATAAGGCTGTTACCGAGGAATCAGCAGATATGAAGACGTTCGATTCAGATGACGATGTTTATATCTCAGATCCCGGCGAAGCAGCTCCTGAAACTGATGAATCTGCCGCGGAATGCTCTGCAAATGATTCTGTTGATGCGGCAGATATGGATAAAAAGGCCACCATAAAGCAGGTCCCGCTTTTCGTTTATGAAGGAAGGAACTACAGAGAATACCACATGGGATATTCGAAAGGAGACATGGGACTTCTCAGGGATAAACATATAGGAACGGTCAGCCTGTCCGACGACATTGGATCGGGCGAGTTCGGGGAACTGGAAGGAAACACCATGGGCGAGCTCTATACTGTAAAGGATATGTCCGAGGATAAGATGCTGATGCTGGGAGATACCCTCTTCATCTCAGACCTTGATCCGTCGACCGGAAACGACATCTTAAACGGGCTGTTCAATATGTCGGACAACCTTTATGAGATAACCTACATGGATTTCGAGGATTGGAACAACGGCGGCGGTACGAACTGGGTCTATGATGACAGGGACGGAAACGTTCAGGATCTGCTTGAAGAGATAGAAAAGGCCAAATTCGTTCCGATAGAAGAAGTCCAGGAAAAGGAAGGCTCATACATGATAGGAGAGAAGGAGATCTGCTTCATGTATCCTGAGCTTAAAAACGGCCTTATCATAAACATGAGGCTCATGGACGGAGGGTATGTGGTCTTCGACAATTTGCCCAATATGATACTGAAGGTCGACAGTGATACCTTTAACAGAGTGATAAACGACTTCAGTATAAACAGGAATTCCTCGGTCAAGACATACAGCTGATACTCTGACATAAGAAATATGAAAGATCTCTCCCGTTACGGAATCTTTAAGAGAGCCCGCCGGGAAGAGATCTTTTGTTTTATTATATGGCTTCCTTATCCTTCGTTTAAAGGATACGCAAAACACCTGTACATAAGGACGAGCCCGGCACTTATTATAACACCACCTATGATATCGCTTAGCCAGTGTACGCCCGATATCACCCGACCTATGACCATGAAGGCTGTGAAAATGGCTGATAAAGTGATGAGAAAGATCTTAATCGGGCCTTTCTTCAGTCTTCTGCTTATCTGCATGATCGCTGTCGGCATGACCGTCAGTACCAGCATCGTGGTCGAGGAAGGATATGACGCCTCAAGCTTCCCTTCTATTAGCACAGGCCTGTAATTGATGACGCACACTTCGAAAAACACGTAAACTGCTATTACCGCGATATAGAAGATACCAAGCGCGATGATGTCTCTGTCAACGCTCAGTATCTTTTTTCTTTTAATGAGCTGAACTGCTCCCACAGCGGCAAACACGAAAACTACCGCGAACGGGACCGGCATAAGGGCATCTGTTATGTCGTAAAGGCCCATATTCTCGCCCGTAAGCTCATGAAAGCTTCCGTTGAGCCCGGCAAAGCCCACTTTTGAGCCTTCAGGTCCTATAGGCCTCACATCTATAAAGCTTACCGCAACGGTCCACAGTACGAACAGGATTATAAGAAAAACTGCACAAACAAGAGATCTCTTACTGCCCATATCTACCCTCCAAGTATATACACATATTATGCGGCACAGATCAGTGCCGCCACAGCCTTATTCTATCATACTTTGAATACGGTATGCTCTTTTTATATCGCCGTACTCATGTTTGCAAAAAACAACGTTTTTGTATAATATAATTGATTAATAGAAAAATTATCATGAACGGGGAGAGACTTTAAATGCAGGAATCCGGTGAAATGTATCTGGAGAATATCCTCATACTAGAAAAAAAGATAAAAAACACGCGTTCCATAGATATCGCCCAGCAGATGAATTATTCAAAGCCTTCAGTCAGCCGGGCAGTATCGATACTGAAAAAGGACGGATGCATAGATATATCCCCCGAGGGATATATCAGCCTTACCAAAAAAGGAAGAGATATAGCCGAGAAGATATATGAAAGACATAATATACTTACTGAGATCCTTTTGGATCTTGGAGTAGACAGTGAGAACGCGGTCAACGATGCCTGCCGCATAGAGCATGTCATCAGCGATGAGTCATTTGCTGCGATCAAAAAATACATCAATAATAAACAAAGAACTGTTTAAATCCGTCTGCTTATATCAAATTGCTGTCTTTATTCTGGTCATATGAGCTGATCTGTTTCAAACGTTAAATGATAGTATGCAAGAAGGACCGGGGATCATCCCCGGTCCTTCCGTTTCATTAGAGTTCAGGTCCTGTTATCGGATCATCAGGATCTCCGCTCGTTAATATAACATCCGCATCACTGAATTCGATAACTTCCATTTTCAGTTCTTCATACTTTTCCATCTGGAACACCTCCGTCATCAGTGGTTCTTAAAAGCATCTGCCGCAGCATAATAGTAGTATATCGATGCTGCCGCATTCTGCGTCACGCTGTCTGTGCTTGAAGCCAATAGTCCGTTGACATATGACAGTCCGGACACCTTTACCGTCGCCGTCCCGTTATCCGTTGTTGCAACGATAGTATATGTCCTGCCCAGTCTGTGCGCGGCTATATCGGGTATTGCTACCAGATATCTTCCGTCGGACTGTAACTCTGCTGTGTACTCCGCGCCGTCTACCGTAAACGTCATGTCTCCGGTATATCCGGATACCGGTTTGAAGAAGACCTTGACAATGGTATCCGTGTCGAATGTCAGCGTGTAGTTTATCTTCTCAATGTCAGCGCTGTTGTTGTCTCTTACGATAGCATAGTCAGCTACCGCTGCCTTCACCGCTTCGATATCATATGCGTCTGTCTTATAGTAGTGATCCATCTCCTTGAAATCGACCCCTACTGTCCAGTGGTTCGCGTTCGCAAGGAACGGCTGGATGTAATGTCCGTAATCTGACATCGTCTCGAATACTGCTATCGTGTACTGATCGAACCTGTTCCTGTTCGCATCGAATACTTCCATGTATTCCTTTACCGAGTAGGTCTTGCTTATCGTCCTTCCCTCTCCGTAATGGAACACCGCTGTTATTGGCTCTGCCATCTGGACTGCGTTCACGGAGCATGTGAATCCGTAATACTTCTTTGACGCGTTCATGAACATCGGATCAAACTCCACTCTCTGGTCTTTTCCGTTTACCGTGAAGATCATGTAGCTGTCATTATAATCCACTCCCGCTAACTCAGGCAGATCAAGGAAGAAGTTCACTCCCAGCAGTCCTGACAGTGTCACCGACTGGGTCCTGAACTCTGGCCCTCCGAATACGATGACCTCAGGATCTTCTTCGGGAGCAGTGTCAAGATCATTCCTTTCCTCGACCTCTACAGTCACTGTCTCGCCTGCGGTATTCTCGCATTCGAATGTGAGTTCTGCAAATACCTCTCCTGACGGTACGGGTGCCACGCTTGCGTAAGCTATTGTGACAGTCCTCTCAGCTTCATTCACATGAGCGGAATAGTATACCGGGCTTTCAGCTTCGATGAATGTAAACGCTTCAGGATAGGAGACTTTGACTAGTCCGTTCGTTACTTCTACTGTTTCAGTAAGACTTACAACAGCTTCATCACCGGTTCCGGTGATCTCTCCTTCTCCTTCCACTTCAAACCTGAAGACATCTCCGGTCCTCGGCAGTTTTGATGATCTTACAGGAGCACTGTTGAGTCCTCCGTCGGGAGCATCTGCAGCCTTTTTGCTCTCAGCAGCCTTCTTAATTCTGTTGTTGATCTCAGCAGTCATGAAGCTGTCTCTTGTCATATCAAGACGCTCAATTTCGTAAGCTGCTTCTTTGTCACCGGTTGATGCCGGTGCCATACTGCCGTTTACATAAAGACCGCTTACAGGCCATACTCCGTCACCGAAATCACCGGCGTTATATATATCGCCTGTGCTCGGATTGATGATGTAAAGTGTTGCAATGCCGTCTGCATAGTGAGACCAGTAGATATATGACCCGTCATAATACAGGCTCTGATACAGGAAGCTGGTGCTTATACCTGTCTCAACGACCTTCTGGGGATCAGTGAAAGAGATACGGCCGTTGCTTAATCCTACGCTCGTCAGCCAGATTGTTCCGTTCTCATCGAGGAAATAATATGAACCATATCCGTTTGTAGACTGTATTGCCACTCCGGCTATGTAGATGTCATCTCCCATCGCAGTTGAAGCATCTAGCAGTCCGTACGGGAATCCGCTGAATGTACCTTCTTCTTCCGTTTCGGGTTCGAGATTTCCAAAAATCAGATACGGTCCGTAAGAATAGACATAATATGATCCGAACACTGTAGGAGCCATATCAGTTGCAAACAGATAGTTATCACCAAGCTCAGTCAGATCATATGAGCTTCCTACAACATAAAGCTTGGTTGATGCGGTGCTCGTATCAAGATTACCTGCGATCAGCGTCGAATCGTCTGCCTGGAATGCATTTTCTACCTCTGCCGTTGCGGGTTCGGTGCTTAGTTTTGACCAGGCGGGAAGGTTTGCCGCATTGAAGCTTGAGAAGAATATCTCTCCTGCCTCATCCCAAACTATTCCGTTCAGCGTCTTGTCAACGCTCGTTACCTTGACCGGACAGGTAGCGGATATCGTGCTGTCTGAATGAGCTGTAGCCGTGATCACCGCGGTACCTGCTCCGACAGCTGTCACCGTTCCGCTTCCGTCCACTGTTGCAACGGATTCGTCGGAGCTCGTCCATACGATCTCTCTGTCTTCAACTGTAAGAGGCAGTACTTCAGCCGACAGGATTACCACATTCCCCTTATATATATCGAGGGAATCAGGTGTCAATGTTACAGAAGCGACAGCATACGGATCGACAGTCGTGTTGTCATTGACCTGGAGTGCCTTTGCAACTTCGTTTCCTGCATAGTCCGCAGCAAATATCGCCACATATCCTTCAGCGTTTGCGACAGCTTCAGACGCGTCTACGGTTCCCTCATATGTTCCGCTGTGAGGAGCCGTCTCGGCGTATGTCACACTGCCGTCAAGCGAGAGGACTGCGACATATGCAAGATTCTTATTATCCGAAGCGGATATGCTGATATTGTTTCCTTCAAGGACTGCGCTGCTGATCACAGGAGCTGTATCATCTACTGTGAAATCATATCCGACATATGCCCCGTGTCCGAGCACATTGTTCTGAATGATATCGCTGAATCCCGCATTATCAAGAGTATCCGCATCCGCATCAGTCATATCATCGTTATAGAGCATTGCGTAATACTCAGGTATGGCATAGAACCCTATCCTGAAGGTATCATTCTCAGCAAGACCGTACTGAGCTGCGCTCCTTCCGACCGTCTGCGCCTTTACACCGGTATTCTGCAGTGCCTGCTGAGACTGATAGTACCAGAGACCGTCGACTTCATAGTTCGTCACTGAAGACGAAATGACCTCGGTCACGTCTCCTCCTATACCGTCAGTTCTTGAAACCGCAAAGCCTACAGTTCCCGCCGAACGGAGCAGAGAATAATAGATGTTGCCAAAATTGTTGCTGCTGTTGACCGCAAGAGCATCATACGGGAACGTTTCTTCAACGATATAGGGGTTCCCGGTGAACACAGATGTCTTGGGTCCGTACTTGACTGTTAAGTAATTCGTCTCATATTTCCCGGTATACGGTACTTTATATGTTTCATATAAGACATCGGTATATGAGGTGTTGTCAAACATCGATGCATCTGTCCACGATCCGTAGAAAGCAAGTACCGGGATCGTATGCTCATCTGTATAGGCGACACCTTCGTTATCAGAAGATGTGCATGAAATGCTTGTGAATCCTTCAATGTATGCGCCGCCTGCGCAGTAAGTATCAAGGAATTCCTTTTCACTGCTCTTAAGCGAGATCTTGACCGTGACTTTATTGCTTGAGTGCGCCTTTACAACAAGACCATCCTCGTCAGAGCTTGCCAGCTGGAGTATCAGATAAGCATCATAAGTAGAAACTTTTCCGTCCCCGTTGAGATCGCCGACGGTAAGATCAAGAGCTGATCCGTCGTTTTCACCTGACAGATAATCAAGAAGAGCCTGCGCATCATCTGCATTCGTATATCCGTCCCTGTTCACATCATGCTCTTCGGCAACAGGATTTGAATATGAATAGGTAACATTTGCATCAAGGCCTGCAGTACCGTAATCCCAGAACAACTCCCCTTCATACTGATAAGGTGCCTGTGTGAACACATCTGTATCAAGACTGAATGTCAGATCCTTATCGGTGATGTTGTAGACTTTGAATGAATATGTATACTCTCCCGTGCGGTCAGGATCATCACCAAGCTCCGCCTTGACTTTTCCGTCTGCTGCTGCACCGGTCGCGGTCGTAAGCCCTGCATCATCCATCATAACGACAGACGAAGCAGTTACCGCTTTTGATACATCCGCAAGGCCTGCGCCCTGCTGGAGCAGAGAAACGTAATCATCACCATTCATCATGGGAGTAGCCGTGCTCATGAGAAGGGACTGTATGATCGCCCTTCTAGAATAACCTGACGCAAGAGACGGGTTTACAGACTCAACATCGAGTTCCTTTAAATATTGTGCAGCAAGAGCTGAAAGGCCTGCCATATGAGGAGCTGCCATAGATGTTCCGCTCATTGTCTCATACTGATCAGAACCGCCCGTTATCGCACCGGAAGCAGTCTGGTTCTCTCCGAATACCGAATAGATATTTCCACCGGGAGCAGTGATCTCAGGCTTCATTAAAAGAGAACCCGGAACGCCCCATGAGCTGAAATCCGATACCGTTGCATTAGCGCGTTCTTCCTGGATCTCAGTCTGGATGACATCGGTGATCTCTGCCGATCCGGTATAATATTCGATCGAACCGGCTGTGCCCTTTGTTGAAGCGGCCTTTACTGCGTTTGCGTCGGCAAGAGTCATCGCCGCAACCGGGAAGCTGCCTGTATAATCATCAAGTGCCATCCCGATAACACCCGGCTGATTGTTTGCTATGATAAGAGCTTTAGGTTCAGAATCAATTGCATTATTTGCTTTCTCAACGAATGTCAGCTCACCACGGTTGACTATGACGACCTTGCCCTTAAGATCAACGACTGCATCCACGGTGCTGTAATCTTCTGCACTTCCAATAGCATCGATATATACGTAATCGTATGTGCCGACGATAGAAGCCATCGTACCGCCTGAAGAATCAGACTCGTTATAGTAAACGTTAAGGCTGCCGTTGAAGATCATCGGAGCGCCTGTGATACCGATGTTATCTGCCGAGGCTACTCCAAGGCTGTTTATATATGTTCCGGGGCTTCCGCCGGTATGCATCGAAACGTCATCGATATAAAGATCAGTCTGAAGATAATCCGTTATCGCTCCGACGTTACCTGCCGATATCGTTGCAACTGTTCCGGCATTGGAATCCTTGTCTGCAAGACTGTTGAACACTGCCTGATAGCTGTTTGCGTATGAATATCCCGGATTGGGAGAACCGAGAGAAAGGTTCACGGCATCAGCCTCAAGGACCACAGCGTCCTCTATAGCTGCCATATAATCGGAATCATAAGCACCGCCGCCCTTGCCAAACACCTTCATTATGAGGAGCTGGGCATCCGGCGCCATACCTACGGCATGGACGCTTGAAGCCGCGTCTACATAATCATTGCCTGATTTTACGAATCTGTTCGCCGCAGCTATTCCTGCTACGTGTGAGCCGTGTTCACCCTCAGTATCATTTGTATGAATGATATCCATATCCCCATCGACATAGTTGTAAGCATAGGGGATCTTGGTCGTCTGATACTGACCTGCTCCATTAAGGGAGCCGGAAGGTATATCAGCAGAAGTCATGAGATCTGCCGTCTTTCCAGTATCGTTCTGGTACTTGGTGATAGCATAATCAAAGGCATCAGCCGCAAAAGACTGATGATCGATATCTATACCTGTATCTATGATTGCTATCCTTGTTCCGGCACCGGTATAACCGTCAGCCCAGACCTCTGAAGCTCCGACCATATTTGTGCTCGTATTGGACGTATTCGGATCTGCCTTATCAGCTGCATTGACCGTGTATCTGTTCTCACGCTCAACCGAAAGCACTCCGTCCATGCGCTCTATCTCAGGAATATCCTTGACATAGACATATGTGGAAAAAGCATTAGCAAGAAGCGTAAGATTCCATTTCACATCAAGCTTGTATCCAAGTTTGCTCTCGATCGCTGTCTGGACTCTTTTCTGCTTTGCACGGAGATTCTGCCTGTAACTGATGGCAGAACTGTTTTTGCCAACGCCCTGAGCTGAATAACCGGCATCAAGAGCTGAAGGCTCCTTTAAGAATATCGATACCCTGACGAGATCATTGAGAGAAGTGTCCGGGGTAAGTCCGGAAAGATCCGTATCCCCTTCATTTTCTTCGATCTCACCGAGTTTTTTCACTCCAAGTGTGGAAGGATCGATATCTTCCAGTCCGCCTGATTTTCCGTCAGTGATCTCTGTTTCAGGTCCCTTGTCTTCACCTACAGCGAATGCCGATATCCCGGGCATCCCTGTAAGGAAAAGAACCATGCACAGGATCAGAGCTACGGCTCTGGATAATGTTTTGTGCATACTGTTTCCTCCAAAAACAACATTGTATATTTCTATTCTGTGCAGATCATCATTGATAATAATACCGTGATCTTATTATCAGCGCCTTATGCTTTATGTACGATTTATCTTAACAGCATATACAAAAAAGCATCCGGATTAATGATCTTTTACTACACGTTTCAACAATAAATTATAGATAATACAGATGACTTTTGCAATAAATCACACAGCTTAAACACCATATTTTTTATGCGTCAACATCACATGATAATGATTCAAAAATCAATACCGATCAGAGCTTTATCATAGCGATACAGCTGCCCATAAAGAAAAAGACAGTTCCAAAGGAACGCCCTTTTTTTCTGAAACCTGATCTGTTCTTAGTCTGCTGTTTTCCTGTACCCATCGGATCCAGAAAACCACCTGTGCAGCCCCGTATTTACTTCCTGCCCGTGGAAACGTTCAGTCTTGGAGCTTTCCAAACGAATGCGGCCCGCTTCACTTATTTGTTCAATGGCATCATATGTAGCCGGCTTTTGATCGCTTCTCAGTATGTCCAGACTCAAAAAGCGAAAGGAAAGATAGACCCGGAATCCTCACCGTTTACCGTATAATACATCAGCACAATAAGCCCTCTATTATTATGAAAAACGCGGAAAAAAAGAACACGGGTACCGACCGGGATTATTGGCTTTAATCGTCTCCATATTCTGACGGTTCTGCTGCTCTTCCTTCCGAAAAACCGATTATCCTGTCACACAGTTTCGCCGCAGAATCCCTGTGCGTGATCAGGATCACTGTTCTGTTCCTGTCCTCTTTAAGGTTTTTTATGAGCCTGCTCTCCGTAAAAGCATCGAGCGCACTGGTCGCCTCATCCAGAAGAAGTATAGGGCTTCCTGAAAAAACTGCCCTGGCCACTGCCAGTCTCTGCATCTGGCCCTGTGATAATCCTGCTCCCCTTTCTCCAAGAACAGTATCGATACCGTCTTTCAGTGTGCTTATGAACTCATCGGCACAGGCCATCCTCAACGCTTCACCAATCCTAGCGTCATCATATCTGGAATCGCTGTCGGCAAAACTCACTATGTCTCTTACAGAGCCGCTCATCAGCTGGTTGTCCTGAGGAACATATGCGAACAGCCTTCGGTGCTCGGCAGTAAGCTCATTTCTTGTACCGTCATGTCCCTCATAGTACCTCATACCGCTGTTTGGCTCGAAGACACACATGAGCAGTTTTACGGCTGTTGATTTTCCGCTTCCGCTTCTTCCCATAAGAGCTGTAAACTGACCCTTTTCGATTCTGAAAGAAGCGTGTTTCAATACTCCGTCATCAGCTTCCTCAGCCGCTTTCCTGTCATTATATGCGAATGACACATCATCGAAGCCTATCGCTCTCAGATCATTATCATATATACGCAGCATCTGATCCAGGGAACCGGCCTCAGCATGATCTGCTCCAAATGATTCCGCTTCCATAAGTCTTTCAGCGCTAGCTGCAGCAGCGTAATATCTGGGCAGATAGCCCGTTATCCCTGAAAGGGGTGCCTGGATCTGAGTCGTAAGCTGGAGCACGGCAGTCAGAGTGCCAAATGTGACAGCTCCTTTCAAAACGCCGTAACCTGAGATAAGTGCCCCTAAAAAGTACATTCCTCCCATCACAAGCCCGAATCCGACGTTTGCAAGCGACGACACTAGATTCCTGTTCATCCTTGCTTTCTTATGATCTTCGGTTTTTTCAGAGACATGTTCAACTGCTTGTTCCTCCGCACCGAATGATCTTATCATGAGCATGCTGATGATATCATCCTGCAGCTGCATCCTTACTTTCCCGTCAGCCTCCTGCACATCCTTATGCAGCCTTTTCATCGACTTTCTGAACATGTAGGTCGTGACTATAAGCAGTATACCTCCGGGGATGATGATATAGGCAAATGCCGGCTCCAGCACGATCAGCATGGCAGCTGCGCTCAGCAGTTTTAATACCATTCCCGCAGCTCCGGGGATGATCTCAGCATAGCTGTCAGCTACTATAACAGCATCACCGGTAAGCCTGTTCATCCACTCTCCCGAATGCACTGCTGCCACTTCAAGATAACCCTTACTGAACAATTCGCGTGTAAGTCTGAGCTTGAACAAGTTCTCAAAAGCAGCCTTTACCGATTCGCTCATACGCCTGTAAATAAACCTTACAGCCAGCTGAAACAGAATAAGGGCAGCAAAAAAGATCAGATACAGTCTGAAACCGCTTTCAGACCCTGCAGCTACCGCATCGACCGCTCCTTTCAGTATCAGCGAATAAAACACGCCGGCTGTACTGTATATAATACTGATAAATGTCAGTATAAGTACGGACAGCCTGTTTTTTCCCGGGACCTCATAAAGCCATTTAAAGACTTGTTTCTTCATTGTCTTACCTTTTTAAATAAACCTTTGATCCCTGACAGCGATCTCTTAATCAAAACACGTATACCAACAGTGTTGACCAATATGAACGAATACAGTCTGTAAATCAGTTCATCAGTACTGTGATTCACTCCGTTTCTGACAAACCCGGTCATCACACCCAGTATCCTGTCATCTGTAACACCGTACTCTTTTTTAACTGAGTTGTCACCTATAATGACATATCCGTCTTCCCTGACTTTGACTACGCGATGGAGCACATATTCGCCGTGACTTCTGGTATACAGGACAGCATCCCCTTTTCTGATCTTTCTGTTTTCTCTTTTTTCTATGATCAGAAGATCTTTTCCCTCTCTTATAAGAGGAAACATGCTGGTCCCTTTGTTCGTATAGACCAGTTTTTCATTTGTCTCAAAGTATTTCTCGAACGAGACCGGTTCACTCATCAAGTGCACCTATCCTTCTCAGCTCATTTATTGCCGTTCTGACATCTTTCTCGATCGTTTCAGGCGCGCCATCGAATCTGTTTTTCACTATTTTGATCATCTCCTGCTCGCTGATATCATCTTTCAGCAATTCGAGAATGACTCCGAAGGTCCTATTGCCTCTTACAACGCCGGAAAAACCGGCCTTCCCCGTCGGAACAAGAACAGTATCAGGATCGTTCTTATAAATAAGAAATTCTTTTTTTAGTCTCATCTTTATCCTTTCATCGCATCATATGCGACAGATGCAGCTTCAATGCTCATGTTGCATCTTAGCTTCCATATATCGACTGTTTTAAGTAAAGCATTTATCATGTCAAGCGTTCTGATCACTTTTTCCGGTTCCATAGGACGATATGTCTGCTGGACTAAAGAAAGGAAAGAATCGCCGGCATTTACCCTCGATATCCCGTTCGCTTCTGAACGCTCGATCATACATACCGCCTTAAGAGGAACGGAGATATTGCTGCCGATCCTGTGCTTTCCGTTCCAGGGGGTCCCAAAGACAGTCGGGATGCCTTCACAGAATCTGATGATGGGCTTATCATCATTTACCATGACTGCTCTGTCTTTTAACAGCATTCTCCACAGATAGGTATGAGTGCTCTTACCGGTACCGCTTGGAGCTGTAAAAAGATACGCTTTGTTATCGACAGCAATACAGGACCCGTGGATCAGAAAAGCATCAAAAGCAACGATGTTTTCAGCGATTTTCCTGTATACTGCCAATGATTCATAATATGGCCTGCTAATTTTGGTCTTTATGCTTTCGTGCTCTGTCCTGTCCTGCAGAGCTATCTCGTTATCTATATCTTCTTCCTTTATAAATATCTCTATATCAGGCTGTCCGTTATAGATCATGTAATCCCTGCAGAGCTCCTGGACGTATCCGTATACAGATACTATTCTGATATTTAATCCCGCTATCCTGAAAATATTGCTGATCATTTTAAAACGTCTGACTTTTCATTATTTACTAGTATTATACAGCAATCATGCCGCAGTCCGCCAATAACATGCTAAACAGCAAGAAAAAAGGTATACAGCAAAAGCCGTATACCCGGACATATCTATAATTTAACTACGGCAGCTCGGGGAGAACGATATCCCCGTCATCGTTTACCGTGGCATTATCCGTATCATCATGCGGTCCATCCGTATTTTCTGTTCCTTCTCCGCTCTTTGCATCATCAGGTATCTCAAGTTCAGGTCCGTCTATTTTAACAGTTGAATCGGCGTATGTCTTTTCAGATGACCCGTCACCGGTATTGTCTGTGTCTTCAGTATGTTTATCTCCAGAGTCTGCGGACGATGAATTGTTTCCATCAGTACCCTTGACAACTTCCTGGCTGTCTGACACTGCACTGTCAGATGATTCCTCGGAGACTATCTCCCCGTTTGAGTCATTCTTGCTGTCCTTTGATTTAAACAGGGAACACCCGCAGATAGACACGACAAGAAGCACTATTATTAAACATGAAAAAAATCTGTTTTTACTGATCATATATACAATCCTCATAAAGGACCGGGGATCATCGACCCCCGGCCCTTCCGTTTCCTTAAAGTTCAGGTCCTGTTATCGGATCATCAGGGTCTCCGCTTGTCAATATTACGTCAGCATCCCTGAACTCGATAACTTCCATTTTCAGTTCTTCATACTTTTCCATCTGGAATACCCCCTCACTGATGGTTATCCTTATACGCTTTTGCCGCCACGAAATAGCTGTATAACGAAGCAGCTGCACTCTGTGTGACTGTATCTGTTGCCGATCCCAGCAATCCGTTTACATATGACAGCCCTGATACTCTCACCGTAGCCGTACCATTATCTGTCGTTGCGATGACAGTATATGTTCTGCCCAGCAGATGAGCTCCTATATCAGGTATTGCTACCAGATATCTCCCGTCGGACTGCAATTGTGCAGAATACTCCGCACCGTTCAGTGTAAAACCGACAGCTCCTGTATAGTCATCTTTCACCCTGAAGTATACTCTGATTATGGTATCCGTGTCAAATGTCAGCGTGTAGTTTATCTTCTCAATGTCAGCGCTGTTGTTGTCTCTTACGATAGCATAGTCAGCTATCGCTGCCTTCACCGCTTCGATATCATATGCGTCTGTCTTATAGTAGTGATCCATCTCCTTGAAGTCGACCCCTACTGTCCAGTGGTTCGCGTTCGCCAGGAACGGCTGGATGTAATGTCCGTAATCTGACATCGTCTCGAATACTGCTATCGTGTACTGATCGAACCTGTCCCTGTTCGCATCGAATACTTCCATGTATTCCTTTACCGAGTAGGTCTTGCTTATCGTCCTTCCCTCTCCGTAATGGAACACCGCTGTTATCGGCTCTGCCATCTGGACTGCGTTCACGGAGCATGTGAATCCGTAATACTTCTTTGACGCGTTCATGAACGTCGGATCAAATTCCACTCTCTGGTCTTTTCCGTTTACCGTGAAGATCATGTAGCTGTCATTATAATCCACTCCCGCTAACTCAGGCAGATCAAGGAAGAAGTTCACTCCCAGCAGTCCTGACAGTGTCACCGACTGGGTCTCAAATGATGGCAGTACTTTCTTAAATGATACTGAAATTGTTACATTGTCTGCTGGCATTACCATGGTATATGTGAATTCATCCTGCAGAATTACTTCTACCGTATTTGAATCTGATGAAAAAGCTTTGATCTCATCTAAAACATAACCACTATCTGGAATCAATGTGATAGTAACGGTTTCACCAACAACAGCCAGTTCTTTATCAACAGAAGCTTTTCCATGTGCAGTTTCAGATATCTCGATACTGTACTTGATATATACTTCCTTAGTATCAATATACTCAGTATCGTTAAATGATACGACAGCCGTATAATAGCAGACTCCATTTTCAGATATAATTTGTAATTCTGCCGGTATTACTTCAACATG
>JAFWWA010000055.1 GCA_017523755.1 Christensenellaceae bacterium
GACCTTTCGTGTTTCCTATCTGTGCTGCTGCCAGTACCATCGTGATTGCTGCTGTCAGTGTCGTCTTGCCATGGTCAACATGTCCGATCGTTCCGATGTTGACATGCGGCTTTGTTCTGTTGAATACCTGCTTTGCCATTTATATAATCTCCATTAAATAATTAATAATCATACAATATCAGTAACGCTTGATCAGTTTATCAAGCATGCCTGAAGGAACACGCTCATAGTGAGAGAACTGCATCGTATAATTGCCCCTTCCCTGAGTCCTGCTCCTCAGATCTGTTGCATATCCGAACATCTCAGAAAGCGGAACAACAGCATCAATGACCTCTGCCCCGTTTCTTATATTGGTCCCTTCTATCCTTCCTCTTCTTGCATTGATATTTCCGAGTACATCCCCGAAATAGTCTTCAGGAACTACAACCTCCACTTTCATGACAGGCTCCATAAGTACACAGTCTGCTTTATTCAGCGCATTTTTAAGAGCCATGGAACCTGCTATCTTAAATGCCATTTCTGATGAGTCAACTTCATGGTATGAACCGTCAGTCAGCGTCACTTTGAAATCAACGACTTCATAACCGCCCAGGATACCGCTTTTTGCAGCCTCTCTGATACCGGCTTCAACCGCAGGAATATATTCTTTCGGTATAGCACCGCCTACTATTGAATTTACGAATTCTATACCGCTTCCTGGTTCACTGGGTTCAAGAGTTATCTTACAGTCACCGAACTGTCCTTTACCTCCGGACTGACGAACATACCGGCCTTCAGCTTCAACAGCTTTTGTCGGTGATTCCCTGTATGCTACCTGGGGTTTGCCGACATTTGCTTCAACCTTATACTCTCTTAACATCCTGTCAACGATTATCTCAAGATGAAGCTCGCCCATTCCGGCGATGATGGTCTGTCCTGTCTCCTGATCGGTATATGATCTGAAGCTCGGATCTTCTTCCTGAAGCTTCATAATAGCAATGGCCATCTTTTCCTGACCGGCTTTTGTCTTTGGCTCTATTGCAACCCTTATTACAGGATCGGGGAATTCCATACTCTCAAGAATGATCTGCTTTTTTTCATCACACAGAGTATCGCCTGTTCCAACATCCTTCAGTCCTACGAAGGCAACGATCTCGCCTGCATCAGCCTCCTGGATCTCTTCACGCTGTGCGGCATGCATTATAACAAGACGTCCTACCCTGTCACGCTTCTGTTTGGTTGAATTCCATATCTGCTGACCGGCCTGAATTTTTCCGGAATAGATCCTTGCAAATACCAGTTTTCCGACAAAAGGATCTACTACTATCTTAAAGGCAAGCGCAGAGAACGGAGCATCAACTGAAGACTCTCTGTATTCTTCTTCCTGTGTCCTTGGATTGATACCCTTTACATGCGGTACATCTATAGGCGACGGAAGAAGGTCCACTATAAGGTCCAAGAGAGGCTGAACTCCTTTATTCCTGTAAGAAGTTCCACAACATACGCAGACGATCTTATTTGCTATAGTCAGCTTTCTTAATGCTCCGATGATCTCATCATGAGTAAACTCTTCCCCATTGAAATACTTCTCTATAAGGGCGTCATCTGCCTCTGAAGCAGCTTCAAGGAGCTTGTCTCTGTATATACCAGCAGATTCCAGATATTCTTCAGGTATCTCGGTGGTTACAGGTTTCGTTCCCAGAGTGTCGTCATCGTTATAAATGACTGCATTCATATCGATAAGATTGATAATACCTTTAAAATCATCTCTCTGCCCAATAGGGATCTGAACGCAGACCGGGTTCGCACCGAGCCTGTCCTCGATCATGGAAACGACATTGTAGAAATCAGCTCCCATAATATCCATCTTATTGACATAGCATAGGCGCGGGATAGCATATTTATCAGCCTGTCTCCATACAGTCTCACTCTGAGGCTCAACACCTCCCTTTGCGCAGAAAACAGCTACTGCGCCATCAAGAACACGGAGGCATCTCTCAACTTCGACCGTAAAGTCGACATGTCCGGGAGTATCAATGAGATTGATCCTGCAGTCCTTCCAGTGGGCTGTTATCGCAGCAGACTGGATAGTTATGCCTCTCTCCTGCTCCTGTTCCATAAAGTCAGTTGTTGCAGCACCGTCATGGACCTCGCCTATCTTATATGTCTGACCGGTATAATAAAGTATCCTTTCAGTAGTCGTGGTCTTTCCTGCATCGATATGCGCCATGATGCCGATGTTTCTGACTCTGTCAATGGGGTATTCCAATGACATACATTACTCCTTTCGCCTCTTTAAAGGCCTTAAACTTATATCCCACATCATCATTAAATGATGTATCATTCAAATTCAGTAAAAAAACATGTCATACGACATGTTTTTTTATTAGTCTCAGATGTTAAACAATAAGAAAAACTTTCGTCTAATTGAAGATATAAAACCAAGTCTCCCTATTATTGAAAGCTTAATAACGGAAGTGAGCAAATGCTTTGTTGGCCTCAGCCATCCTGTGCATTTCTTCCTTTCTCCTTACGCTGCTTCCGACACCGTTAGCGGCATCCATGATCTCACCGGCAAGTCTTTCGTCCATCGTTCTCTCGCTTCTTGCTCTTGAGAAAGAAACAAGCCATCTTAAAGCAAGAGTCTGTCTTCTTTCAGGACGTACTTCGATAGGCACCTGATATGTAGCACCACCGATACGACGCGCTTTGACTTCAAGAACGGGTTTGATGTTCTCCATGCAAGTCTCAAAAACTTCCAGAGCGTCTTTTCCTGATCTTTCTTTGATTATCTCAAAAGCATCATATACTATCGTCTGTGCTGTGCCTCTTTTACCGTCATACATGACCTGGTTGATGAGTTTTGTGACTACTGTACTGTTGTATATAGGGTCAACTATGACCTCACGCTTAAAAGATCCACCTCTTCTTGGCATAATAAATACCTCCTATATATCCTGCTGCCGGACTTACTTCTTGCCGCTGGTCCTGGGTCTCTTGGTGCCGTAACGGCTCCTGCCCTGTGATCTGTTGGCAACACCTGAAGCATCAAGAGCTCCGCGGATGATGTGATATCTCACACCAGGGAGATCCTTGACCCTGCCGCCCCTAATAAGAACGACTGAGTGCTCCTGAAGATTGTGTCCGATACCCGGAATATAAACAGTACCTTCCATACCATTTACGAGCCTGACCCTTGCGATCTTCCTGAGCGCCGAGTTAGGCTTTTTGGGTGTCATCGTACGTACAGCTGTACACACTCCTCTCTTCTGGGGACATTCCTGAAGAATAGGAGACTTTGACTTGTATTTTACCTTTTCTCTGCCTTTTCTGACTAATTGATTAATGGTAGGCATACCATTCCTCCTAAAAAATTCTATTATCCTCTGCGCAACCCTCACAGTAGGACTTTATCGTCTTTTTTAGACGTCAGCATCGTTTCAATGCATTTAAAGCGGCTTAACGCCACACAAAGCATATTTTAGCATTCACCAATATCTGGTGTCAACAAAAATCAAGTATTTTTGCCTAAAAATCAGTCCGCGGCCCGCTTGAATAAGACGTTGGGCCTTGGTTTCTTTTTTGAGATGATTATGTTGTTGTTGCTAGCATTCTGCTTATGGAAAGGGAACCATCCTCTTGCCATCATGTTCTTTATAAGAGGAAGCTCTTCTATATCAGCCAGTATCTCTTTTTCGACCTGTGCCTTAAATCTCTTCTCAAGTACGCTCCCAATTGCATAGCCCACAAGTCCTGCAGCAGCAATGGCAAGCAGAGGTATGTACCATTGTGAAAAGTCAGGGTCCCTGAAAGCCGGGACAAATGACAAAGCAATCATCATGATCACGACACTGATCCCTGTTGCTATCCACTTGGCATTGTTCGCTTTGTTTAGAAGTTTCCGGCAGCGTGAACAGATCGGCATCGGAATAGTAATCAGCGAGCCTATCTTTGCCCTCTCAGCAGAGCCAAGGCCGAAGAATTTTCTCTTAAGGAACTCGGGTTCATGATGTGCCATCTCAACAAGAGCATAGGCATCAGCTTCCCCTTTATCTCCTCTGCAGAACTGACACTCAGCAGAAAGGTGTACGGCATCTATATCATCAGGAAGATAGCTCTGTGTCACCTTCCAGCCTTCCGCTATCTCATTCTGTTCCCTTTCGTTTGCAAACAGAAGACTGCATGAGGCACACCCTTCACTTCCGGCGTAGTCGCAAATACCTGTATCGATATACTTGCAGTCCTTCTTTGTCTTTTCAACCGCCATGGTCACCATTCCTTCCTTTCACATTTAACCATTATACAGCAGACCCTTATATGGATCTGCTGTATAGATATAAACAAATCAATCTATTTAAGTACGAGATCAGTCTCCTACTTCCTCAAGTACCTCGTCTGCGGAATACTCTTTTGTTTCAGGTGTATCATTCTTTCTGATTACATCGATATCCCTGTATCTTGAAAGACCAGTTCCAGCAGGTATGAGTTTTCCTATTATGATATTCTCCTTAAGACCGATAAGCGGATCGACCTTACCCTTTATGACAGCATCGGTAAGAACTCTTGTCGTTTCCTGGAACGATGCTGCTGAAAGGAATGACTCGGTAGACAGAGCAGCCTTGGTTATACCTAGAAGCACTCTCGAAGCCTGTGGACGTCTGAGTCCTTCATTTCTGACCCTGTTGTCCTCAGCCTCAAATGTGAACATATCGACGACCTCACCGGGAAGCAAGTTGGAATCTCCCGCATCCTCGACCCTGTATTTACGGAGCATCTGTCTGATAATTATCTCGAGGTGCTTGTCGCTTATCTCAACGCCCTGCAGACGGTAGACCGCCTGGACCTCTTTTAACAGATAAGCCTGAACACCTTTTGCACCTTTGATCCTTAAAATATCATTAGGATTGATGGAGCCTTCCGTAAGTTCATCACCGGCTTCTATAACCTGTCCGTCTGTTACCTTAAGTCTTGAACCATAAGGAATGGAATAGGATTTAGCTTCACCGTCATCACCCTGAACAGTGACTTCACGTTTTCTTCCGTCTTCGCTTATCGAAACAACGCCGCTGTTTTCGGTTATGACTGCAAGTCCCTTCGGTTTCCTGGCCTCAAAGATCTCCTCAACTCTGGGAAGACCCTGGGTAATATCTCCGCCTGCGACACCGCCTGAGTGGAATGTTCTCATCGTCAGCTGCGTACCGGGCTCACCTATAGCCTGAGCTGCGATTACTCCGACCGCCTCACCGATATTGACCAGCGTTCCGGTCGACATGTCCGCACCGTAGCACTTTGCGCATACACCGTGTTCGCTCTTGCAGGTAAGGACCGATCTGATGTAGACTTCCTTGATACCTGCCGCAACTATAGCTGAAGCCTGGTGGGCATCTATCATGGTATTGGCTTCAACCAGCACCTCTCCTGTTACCGGTGAAACTATCCTGTCGACAGATACTCTTCCGCGTATCCTGTCCTCGAGAGGCTCAAGAACACCTGTACCGCTCATAAGGTCGGATACCCATGTTCCCTGTATCGTCTCGCCAAGACGCTCAAAGCAGTCATCTTCACGCACGATAACGTTATGTGAAACGTCAACGAGCCTTCTTGTAAGATAACCTGAGTCAGCTGTCCTTAAAGCTGTATCTGCCTGTCCTTTTCTCGCACCATGAGATGATATGAAGAACTCAGGAACCGAAAGTCCTTCTCTGAAGTTGGAACGGATAGGTATCTCTATGATCTCACCGGAAGGATCCGCCATAAGTCCTCTCATTCCAGCAAGCTGTCTTATCTGATTCATAGATCCACGGGCACCGGACCTGGCCATCATGTTGATAGGATTGAATTCATCAAGGTTGTCATTCAGTGCCTGAGTGACTTTATCAGTGGTTTCGCTCCATACATTGATAACGGCCTTCTTCCTCTCGGCATTGGTCATCGTTCCTCTTCTGTACTGCCGTTCGATCTGGGCGATCTTGTTCTCAGCTTCGGATATGTACTGGTATTTTTCCCTCGGTACTATAACGTCAGGAACGCTGACGGTTATCGCGCCTATCGTTGAGTACTTGAATCCCTGAGCTTTGATATCGTCAAGTATCCTTGAAGTCTGTGTAGGTCCGAAAGCAGCATAGCATTTGTCTACTATCCTTCCAAGAGCCTTCTTGTCAACTACTTCGTTTATCTCGAACTGCAGTTCGTTGCCGGGAACAGATCTGTCAAGATACCCCCAGCCCTGAGGAACAGCTTCGTTGAATATGATCCTTCCGACAGTAGTATCTATAAGTCCTTCCTTCATCTGACCATCGATCTCTTTCCTTACGCGGACCTTGATCTTTGCCTGCATTGCGATATTGCCCGTATCATATGCCATTTTTGCTTCTTCAGGGCTAGCGAATACAGAGCCTTCACCCTTTGAACCGTCTCGGATGATAGTAAGATAATAAGATCCTATGACCATATCCTGAGTCGGGCTGACAACAGGCTTGCCGTCCTGAGGTTTGAGGATGTTATTTGCAGCCAGCATAAGGAATCTTGCCTCTGCCTGAGCTTCAACTGAAAGCGGAACATGTACAGCCATCTGGTCTCCGTCGAAGTCAGCATTGAATGCAGTACAGCAGAGAGGATGCAGTTTGATAGCCTTTCCTTCCACCAGTACAGGCTCGAATGCCTGGATACCAAGCCTGTGCAGTGTAGGCGCCCTGTTGAGAAGGACCGGATGTCCCTTGATAACTTCTTCGAGAACATCCCATACTTCAGGACGTACTTTCTCCACCATCCTCTTAGCGCTCTTTATATTATGAGCATGGCCTTCCTCAACAAGCTTCTTCATTACAAAAGGCTTGAACAGCTCAAGAGCCATTTCTCTGGGAAGTCCGCACTGATACATCTTCAGGCTAGGTCCTACGACTATAACGCTTCTTCCTGAATAGTCGACACGCTTTCCGAGAAGATTCTGACGGAATCTTCCCTGTTTTCCGCGCAGCATATCAGACAGAGATTTCAGAGGTCTGTTTCCGGGTCCCGTAACAGGTCTGCCCCTTCTGCCGTTATCGATAAGCGCATCAACTGCCTCCTGAAGCATCCTTTTTTCGTTTCTTACGATGATGTCGGGAGCCTTGAGCTGAAGGAGCCTCTGAAGACGGTTATTTCTGTTTATAACTCTTCTGTACAGATCGTTAAGATCGGAAGTAGCAAATCTGCCGCCGTCGAGCTGGACCATAGGGCGGAGTTCCGGAGGTATCACCGGAAGGACATCAAGGATGATCCACTCGGGCTTATTTCCGGATTTTCTGAAGGCTTCTATGACTTCAAGTCTCTTTATTGCCCTTGCCCTCTTCTGCCCGGAAGAAGTGCTTATCTCATCTTTAAGCTCTTTTGATATCTCATCAAGGTCAAGCTGTTTGAGCAGGAATTTCACTGCTTCAGCACCCATTCCGGCTTTGAATCCGTCTTCGCCGTACATCTCTCTTGCTTCGAGATATTCTCTGTCAGTAAGAAGCTGTTTATACTGAAGGTTTGAAGTTCCGGGATCAGTAACGACATAGGAAGCAAAATACAGTATCTGCTCAAGATCTTTGGGAGACATATCAAGGAGAAGTCCCATTCTAGACGGGATACCCTTGAAATACCATATATGGGATACAGGAGCAGCAAGCTCTATATGTCCCATTCTTTCCCTTCTGACCTTTGCGCGGGTGATCTCCACTCCGCATTTGTCACAGATGATGCCTTTGTGCTTGATCCTCTTATATTTTCCGCAATGGCATTCCCAGTCTTTTGTAGGTCCGAAGATCCTTTCGCAGAAAAGACCATCCTTCTCAGGCTTAAGCGTGCGGTAATTGATCGTTTCGGGTTTCTTGACCTCACCGTGAGACCATTCTCTGATCTTCTCTGGTGAAGCAAGACTTATCTGCATTGAATCAAATGTGTTTAATTCGAACATGCTTTATACTCCCTTCAGTATTTGCTTAGAGCTGACCATCTTCGAAATCGATGATGTCATTGATGTCTTCGATATCGTTTTCGATCTCAGATTCCTCAATAGGTTCAAGATTTTCGAAATCTATCTCTTCGGAATCTTCATCTTCATTTTCGAAGTTTTCTATACTGTCTATATTCAGTTCATCGTCAGACGACTGGGATTCGATCCCGATATCATCTTCATCATTATCAGATGATTCACCTTCATCATCGAAGTCATCAAGTCCGAAAGATGAGAAGTCAAGATCGAAATTGTCGAGATCGATATCCTGCATAGGATCCTGAGGTGTCTCACCGGCAGGTCTGATCACGCCTTTATCCTCGGTTCCTTCGATATTCACATCGAGCACGACATCGTCATCATCAGACTCTTTGAGCTCGATCTCCTGATTCCCGGGCCCAAGCACCCTTACGTCAAGGCAGAGGCTCTGCATTTCCTTGATCAGGACCTTGAATGATTCGGGAACGCCCGGAGCAGGAATATTCTCGCCTTTAACTATCGATTCATAGGTCTTGACTCGTCCCACGACATCGTCGGATTTGACTGTTAGGATCTCCTGCAGTGTGTTTGCAGCACCGTATGCTTCAAGCGCCCAGACCTCCATTTCTCCGAACCTCTGTCCGCCGAACTGCGCTTTGCCTCCAAGAGGCTGCTGTGTCACGAGGCTGTACGGTCCTGTGCTCCTTGCGTGTATCTTATCATCTACCAGATGATGAAGCTTCTGCATGTACATATAACCAACGGTGACACGGTTCTCAAACGGCTGGCCGGTCCTTCCGTCGAACAGGACAGTCTTTCCATCCTGACTCTCTGATATGAGTTTTCTTATGAATGCAGACTTTTCATCATCAAGATGAAGCTCCGCGATCTCTTTTTCGATATCATCGGTCAGCCCATTTTCGGCTATCCTGCCTGCAAGCTCTTCCGAGATCCCGGTCTTCTCAACTATCTTCTTTGCATTCTCGGGAGCACGTGTCTTAAGAAGTATCTCCTCGATATCATCCTCGGTTGCTCCGTCAAATACCGGCGTGGCAACTTTCCATCCGTTCAACTTTGCCGCTAGGCCAAGATGCACTTCAAGGACCTGCCCGAGATTCATTCGGGAAGGAACGCCAAGGGGGTTGAGGACTATGTCAAGAGGTGTGCCGTCGGGCAGGAAAGGCATATCTTCCACAGGCAGCACTCTTGAGATAACGCCTTTGTTACCATGTCGTCCTGCCATCTTGTCACCTACTGTGATCTTCCTCTTCTGAGCTATATATACTCTGACCAGCTTGTTCACGCCCGCGGTGAGCTCATCCTTGTCTTCCCTTGTGAAGAGTTTGACGTCAACAACGACGCCGCCCTGTCCATGCGGAACTCTTAACGATGTGTCTCTTACTTCCCTTGCCTTCTCACCGAAGATGGCCCTTAACAGTCTCTCCTCAGCTGAAAGATCGGTCTCTCCCTTAGGTGTTACCTTACCCACCAGGACATCGCCGCTCGTGACTTCAGCACCGATACGGATTATGCCGCGTGAATCCAGATCTTTAAGGACATCCTCTCCGACATTGGGTATATCTCTCGTTATCTCTTCAGGCCCGAGCTTCGTATCTCTTGCCTGGCACTCATACTCTTCAATGTGTATTGAAGTGAAGACATCGTCTATGACCATTCTCTCGGAAAGGAGAACAGCGTCCTCGTAGTTGTATCCTTCCCATGACATGAAGCCTATCAGCACGTTCCTGCCGAGAGCTATCTCACCGTTGTCTGTCGAAGGTCCGTCCGCGATGACTTCACCCTTCTCCACTCTCTGGCCATGGTAAACGAGAGGATGCTGATTGATACATGTCCCCTGATTGCTTCTTGAATATTTGATGAGCCTGTAACGGTCGACATCACCGTCATCGGTGATTATCTCTATATTCCTTGCATCGACATATCTTACGATACCGGACCTTTTTGCTATCTGAAGGACACCGCTGTCATATGCAGCTTTCCCCTCCATACCGGTTCCGACTATAGGAGCCTGGGGAACGAGAAGCGGCACTGCCTGCCTCTGCATGTTTGCGCCCATGAGGGCTCGGTTGGAGTCGTCGTTCTCAAGGAAAGGAATCATTGCGGTAGCAACTGATACGAGCTGCATCGGGGATACGTCCATAAGATCGACCTCGCTTGCAGGAACTTCAGCGACCTGGTCCCTTATACGGCACATGATCCTTCTGTTCGTGAATCTGCCGTCCTGACCTATCGGTTCGTTTGCCTGCGCTATTACATAAAGGTCCTCTTCGTCTGCGCACATATACCTTATCTCGTCTGTAACGACACCCGTTGTCTTGTCAACGATCCTGTAAGGGCTTTCAATGAAGCCGTACTCATTGATCTTGGCATATGTCGAAAGTGCGCTGATTAGACCTATGTTCGGGCCTTCAGGCGTCTCGATAGGACACATCCTGCCGTAATGGGAATGGTGAACGTCCCTGACTTCAAAGCTTGCTCTGTCTCTGTTGAGTCCGCCGGGGCCGAGGGCTGAAAGCCTTCTCTTGTTCGTAAGCTCAGCCAGCGGGTTCGTCTGATCCATGAACTGCGAAAGCTGTGAGGAACCGAAGAATTCCTTTATGGCTGCGGTCACAGGTCTGATATTTATAAGGTTGGAAGGCGTCGCCATCTCCATATCCTGGATAGACATCCTTTCACGTACGACTCTTTCAAGACGCGCGAAGCCTACTCTCATCTGATTCTGAAGCAGCTCGCCTACCGATCTTAACCTTCTGTTTGAAAGATGGTCGATATCATCGGTAACGCCGATCCCGAATCTGAGGCCGAGGAAATAGCTCACATGGGCCATCATATCATCGATGGTTATATACTTAGGTATGATCTCATCGATCCCCGCTTTAAGGGCAGCCTTAAGATCCTCGACATCGTTTCCGTGGTTGTCAAGTATCGCCTTGAACGTCGGATAGTGGACCATCTCATTGATCCCGACCTCTTCGGGATCGAACGAAAGATAACCGGACGCGTCTACGAAATTGTTGCCGGATACTTTCACAGGTCTCTCATTTCCGCAGTCTACGAGGACTTCATTTATTCCCGAGTTCTGGATAGCCCAGGCTGCATCCTCAGAGATCAGCTCTCCTGCGGATACGAAAAATTCACCGGTCTCCTTGTTGATGATATCTTCATATGCCTTAAGGCCGATTATCCTCGCTGCAAGAGCCAGTTTTTTATTGAATTTATATCTGCCCACTCTGGCAAGATCATATCTTCTGTTATCAAAGAAAAGGGCATTTACAAGAGATGTCGCGCTCTCGACTGTGGCAGGATCGCCCGGACGGAGCCTCCTGTAGAGCTCGAGAAGAGCGTCATTGGTGTTCTTGGTGGTATCTTTTTTAATAGTAGCGTCAAGAAGCTCGTCATACCCAAAATACTCACCGATATCAGAGTCGAGGCTTAACCCCATAGCTCTGAGGAAAATGGTTACGGCGATCTTTCTTGTGCGGTCTACCCTTATCCATACACAGTCGTTGCTGTCGCTTTCAAGCTCGAGCCATGCTCCCCTGTTGGGGATAGCCTGAGACGTAAAAAGGTCCTTGCCTGATTTATCCTTCAGGGTATCATAATATACACCGGGTGAACGTACCAGCTGGCTTACGATAACTCTTTCGGCACCGTTTATAACGAATGTGCCCTTGTCTGTCATGAGAGGGAAATCTCCCATGAAAACGTCCTGTTCCTTCACTTCGCCTGTTTCTTTGTTATACAGACGTACTTTGACCTTGAAAGGCGCTGCATAATTGACATCCCTTTCCTTGCACTCCTCTTCGTCATATTTCGGCTTGCCCGAAATATAATAATCGAGGAATTCAAGTTCAAGGTTGTCTGAATAGTCCGTGATGGGAGATACATCATGCAGGACTTCACGCAGTCCATCCTTCAGGAATTGTTGGAATGAATCTTTCTGGATTGCTATGAGATCCGGTATCTCAAGGACCTCTTTAACTTTGGAAAAACTCATTCTGGTGCTTTTTCCGGTCTTGATTTCATGAAGCATACTGTACGCTACTCCTATAAATATAAATTGTTTAATGTACACTCTGCTGTCCGTCTGCCTTGACAAAACAGATCGGATAGTCTAAAGTAGACTTGCACAGGGGATATAATTGAAAAAGTTTAACAGCATCCTTTTTCTGTACAGAAGTATCCATCGGGCGCGCAAACGTCGATTATACCCCATGATGCAATAGTTAATTATAATGGTTTGTAAAGTCTCTGTCAACACATGGCAGATTTTTTTATACCTTCTATATGTAAACTGATTATGAAAAAAGGATGCTTTCCGGTCGTTCTTTCAGGAATGATCTTCCCGAACATAAGAGCGATCTGAAAACATCCTTATCCGCCGGCCCTCGATCCTCCGGCATTATCTAATGTCTAATGTGTGCTAAAACCGTCTGCGACCCTCCACACTTCGCTTTCTGTCCTCATTCCTCCAGATGCAGTGATGTCCGAAAGACAGCATGCCGCTGCCTTGTTTGCAAAATCAAGCGCTTTTGATATATCCCAGTCTTTGAGTATGCCATACAGCATCCCGGCGCAGAACGCATCTCCTGCACCTACGGTCCCTTTAATATATCCTTCGGGAAGGGAAATGCTCCTGCATTTGAAGAAAGACCCGTGTTTGTCGAGCGCAAAGCCTCCCTCCGGGGCGTGTACGCATGATATCTCCCTTACACCTCTTTCCATCAGTTTTTCGAGGATAGCCCTTACCTTATCTTCTTCAAGTTTTCCGCTGCAGTTCCTTGCCGATATCCCGACCGTCTGCCCGGCTTCGATCTCATTGACGATAAAATAATCGCAATAAGGGAGGACTGACCCTACGATCCCTTTATAGTCTCCTCTCTCACTGCTGACGACATCCACCGACGTCCTGATCCCCATCTTTCCTACATCATGCAGGAGCCTTGCCATGGCTGTACCGTATACCGGATCATACATATCCAGCTTTTTCATCATAAGAAGATATCCGGCATGAAAGATATCTGTATCTATCGGGAACAGAAGAGCCTCGTCATGGCCGAAAAGATCTCCCGCGCCTGACATATGGAAAAAAGTCCTCTCTTTTCCAGGTACCGACATTACATCCGTAAATGATGTGACGGCATTTTTCTTTACAACGATCCTCGAGGCATCGACTCCCGCCCTCATCATCTCTTCAACTGCAAATCTTCCGTCCTCATCTTCGCCAACGCACCCCATTGCTACAACTCTTATATCATCAGAAAACATGGCAAGGTCAGAAGCGGTGTTGCAAACCAGTCCGCCTGTAGTCCTTCTTACCGACACTATATTAGCCTGCATCCCTATCCGGGGATAGGCATCTATCTCTTTTATCCTGTCAACCACTATGCTGCCGGCAACAGTGATGCTTTTCTTCATCATCATTCCCCGAAAACGAGCTTTTCATACTCATTGCAGAGCGGATATACTACTTCCTCATCCTCATCTATGACCGAGAATCTCGGTACGGCTTCTGCAAATCTGTTATCCGTTGTATCATCGTTGACTTTAGATACCTCTCCAACGACTATATCGCCGTCGGCGTGGAATCTGTGATACATTCCTGGTCTTATCGTTATGCTGTTTCCGACAGTCACATCCACAAAAGAACCGGCTTTCACAGTATTCGTGATGCCGTCCGTCTCGACAGTAACATCATTGACATAATCGATCTCGCCGTTTTCAAGCGAATTGAACACCTGTATCTTGAGTACGCCTCCGGCTCTGTTTATGATATCCTCGACCTTATACCAGTGAAAATGAAGCGGAAGCTCCTGTCCGTCAGTCATAAGGATATACTTTTCAGCGTATGGAGTACCGACTGAAGGATCCTTCTGGTCTCCGTTCCTGATCGTAAACAGGGCAGAGCCTACCTTGCGGAAATCGCCGCTGCCGTAGTCTGTGACATCCCAGCCGAGCTTAGTTTTTCTTATCGTAGAAAGCTTATCTTTCATTTTTCTCCACTCCCCGACTGTCCAGTATCCGAACATCGGAAGTGAGAAATTGTTCTTCTTAAGAAGCTCCATGCTTCCTTCAATGATCTTATGTATCTCCGAGCGTTTCATACCATTCCTCCCTGTAGGCAAATATGCTTACATATTATTATGTTATCCGGATATCTAAATGATATATTAACGCATATTAAGTGTCAATCGGAGGTGACCATCCGGCCCCTTAAGAAAAATCTAGTCTTCATGCATGCCTATGCACAGTATATGTATTTTTTTTACCGGTTATGTTAGAATAACTGCATCTATTAATATCGTGCTGGAGATATATATGGAACTAATTAGTACAAGAAACTCCGATCTTACCATAACACCGCTTGAAGCTGTCATACAGGGACTGGCTCCCGACGGAGGACTTTATGTCCCAGGCGTTTTTCCTGTGACGGACAGCGGTTTTATCGACTCTCTTAAAGATCTTTCATATCCCGAACTGGCGTCAAGGATCATAGGGCTTTTCTTTGACATAGATGATCTTAATGATATCATGTCTGAAGCATACAGTTCTTTTGACACGGAAGAGGTCGCTCCCGTAAAAGATCTTGGCAGCATGGGCTATGTTATGGAGCTGTACCACGGGCCTACCCTTGCATTCAAGGATATGGCTCTTCAGGTCCTTCCAAGGCTCATGAGCAGGGCAAGAAAGTATACTAAGGGGAAGGACATTCTGATACTTACCGCAACTTCCGGTGACACAGGCAAAGCGGCACTGGAAGGATTTGCTGACGTTGAAGGCACAAAGATAGTAGTATTCTTCCCGAACGACGGGGTATCCGATATGCAGAAGCTTCAGATGGTCACCCAGCAGGGAAAGAACGTCCTCGTATCATCTGTAAATGGCAACTTCGACGACGCACAGTCGGCGGTAAAACAGGTCTTCTCCAGCGATTCCTTCAGATCAAAGGCAAAGGGGTACAGGCTGTCTTCGGCCAACTCCATAAATTTCGGCCGGCTGGCTCCTCAGATAGCCTACTATTACCATGCATATGTTTCCCTTATAAGAAAAGGAATGATATCAAACGGTGACAGGGTCAACTTCACGGTCCCTACAGGCAATTTCGGCAATATCCTGGCAGGTTATTATGCAAAGAGGATGGGACTCCCGGTGAACAGACTGATCTGTGCGTCAAACAGGAACAGAGTACTTACCGATTTCTTCATGACGGGAGAATATGATTCCCGCAGGGAATTCTTCAAGACTCCGTCTCCGTCAATGGATATACTGATATCGAGCAATCTTGAAAGGCTGATATTCGAACTGACAGAAAGAGACAGCGGACTTACCGCTTCACTGATGCATGATCTTTCTTCTTCTGGCCACTATGAGATAACAAACAGCATGAAAGAAAGGCTGAAGGATTTTTATGCCGGCTTTACTGATAATGGTGCCTGTCTTGATACGGTCTCCCGGATCTTCAAAGAGTACTCATATCTTACTGATCCGCATACCGCTGTTGCCATGAACGTATATTCTGAATATATGAAGGAGACTGGTGACAAGGCCCCGAACGTTACAGTATCAACCGCAAGCCCCTTCAAATTTGTCACGGATGTATATGCATCTTTAACAAAAGAGCATATATCAGAACCTTTCAGGGCCGCTATAGAGCTTTCATCTTTTACCGGGATTCCTGTTCCCGTTCAGATCATGAGACTTAAAGATGCAAAGATCAGATTCAACAACGTTATCAATAAAGACGAGATGGAAAAAACGATCCTTGACTTTATACGATGAACATAAGTGTCCATGTCAAAAAGGGCCTGTGAAATAATGAGAAATCATTATTCGCAGGTCCCTTTTCTATGTTCAAGCAACTGTTAACAGCAGACTTCCGTCGTCAAGGGCGCATAATCCCCCTTACCCCATAGATTCCTCTTTTCAAGACTCTATA
>JAFWWA010000007.1 GCA_017523755.1 Christensenellaceae bacterium
CATGACGACGCTCGAATAGCCCTGCATCTCGCTTACCGGGCAGTAGCCTTTTATCCTGCTCTCATCCCCGTCAAGCGTCTCCATGTCGAATGTCCCCGACATGTTCCTTATATCGTTCACGGCTCTTCCGATCTGAGTGCTAGGAAGCCTGAGCTCATAATAGTAGTATGGTTCAAGGATGACGGATTCTGCCTTCATGAGACCCTGCCTCATGGCTCTTCTTGTAGCTTCCCTCACGTCACTGCTGTCAGTATGTGAGAGGCTGACCTGCCCTCCCATAAGATAGACATTTATATCCGTAAGAGGGAAATTCCCCAGCACGCCCCTTAAGCTCATGTTTTCAAGACAGTCCGTTATGACAGCCTGCCAGTTTTTGTCGAGTTTATCGGTGGAACACCTTGAGCTCACGTTAATGCCCGAATTCCTCGTTCCCTCTTCGATTATGAGATGGACCTCGGCATAATGCCTAACGGGCTCATAGTGTCCTACGCCCTCGACCTTTCCTTTTATGGTCTCCTTGTAGAGGACGTTGCCCTTCTCTATCCTGCACGCGACAGAGAATCTGTTTTCTATGACGTTCTGAAGCACTTCAACCTGTACGTCTCCCATCAGCTGGACGAATATGGCGTGATAGAGCTCATTATATGTGAACCTTAAGAGCGGATCCTCTTCTTCCAGTTCACGCAGCTGCTTCATGAATACGGGTATGTCAACAGGTCCCTCGGGCACGACGGTAAAGACGAATACGGGCTCAGAGACCGGCCTTATCGAAGCTTCATCCTCTCCCAGCCCCTGACCGGCATATGTCGCGGTAAGGCCTGTGACTTCTATCACGCTTCCCTGAGAGGCATCCTGCAGCTGGACATATTTCTCGCCGTTATAGTCCCTTATCCCTGAGATCTTCTCAGTGATGAGCTCACCTTTTTTGTCCCTGTATGTGATCTCGTCCCTTACGCTTATGCTGCCTCCGGTCACCTTTAAATGCGTCAGCCTGTTGTTCCTGTCATCCCTCGATATCTTGAATACCCTTCCGGAGAAACCCTCTCTTGGCTCCTGATCCGGGGAAAGTATGCTTATTATGTTAAGAAGATCGCGTATCCCCGTGAGCCTTAAGCCTGATCCGAAGATCACGGGAGAGGCTTCGCCTTTTTTAAAGATATCCTTTATGTCCGTGATATCAAGCGTTCCTTTTGCGAGATATGTCTCAAGCAGCTTTTCATCAAGAGCGGCTATATCCTCCTGGCACTCACTGCCTACCAGGTACTCCTCTTCTTTTTTATCGACTGAGAACAGCTCCTTTCCGAGCTCTTTTCTAAGATCCGCAAGTATCTGCTTTTCGGTCCTGTACGCAAGATCCATCTTCGTGACGAATATGATGCAGGGTTTTCCGTAATCCCTGATGAGACGCCAGAGAGTCTCTCCGTGAGACTGCACCCCGTCCTTCCCGCTCACTACGAATACAGCCATATCGACAGCAGGTATGGCCCTCTCTGCCTCCGAAACGAAGTCCACATGCCCGGGAGTATCAAGGATCGTATATTTGACGTCATCATAAACATAGCTGGCCTGTTTGGAGAATATGGTTATCCCCCTCTGCCGCTCCAGCTCATGATTATCGAGAAGCGAATCCCTGTGATCCACTCTTCCGAGTTTTCTTATTGTACCCTGCTCATAAAGAAGGGCTTCGCAAAGTGTCGTTTTACCTGCGTCCACGTGGGCGAAGATCCCTAATGTGACCTGCTTCAACAAGCTGTCCTCCTGTTATCGATACATTACTAATTGTACAATCATCAGGGCATTTTGAAAATCATTTCACTGAAAATTGGTCGTTTACGTTTTTTAAAAAATCTGATCATTCTTTATTGAAACAGGATAAGATATAATATATATAGGACTACGGAAAATCCGGACGAAACGAAAGGTGCTGTTCATGAAAAATTTTTCGTTATTTTTATTCATGATACTGTTTATCATAATGATACCGCTGAGTGTATGGGCAAACTCACCTGTTCCGCGCTCTACCAACGGCTATATTCATTATAAAAACGTAGAACCCGGATGCACAGTACGCGTCCTCACAGCAGGAAGGAACGGAAACTATCACACCACCGAAGACTTTCAGGCGGAAAAGAAGCACGGGCTGTTCATGTACTATCGTTCCGAGAACGATGTCAGTATCTGCATAGCGATAATAAGACCCGGTGAGAAGACTGTAAGGTCCAATGAGCTTCAGCTGGAAGATCACGCGTCTTACAGTTATGACGGAAAAACGAATCTGCTTTCAGAAGGCCTGGATCCAATGGCTGTTTTCGATGATAAACTGCGTTTGATAATATCAGGTATCCTTATAATAACTGCGTTCTTTTTCACTCTCATAATAGAACTGGTCACTGGTCTTTTCTTCAATATGGGGTCCTACAGATTTATTGCGGCAGCAAACGCGATGACCAATATCCCTATGAATATCGCACTTGTAGCGATCAGCTTTTTTATCAGCGGGATTTACCTGCCGGCTCTGATCATCTTTGAACTCACCGTTCCTGTTCTGGAATTCCTTTACTACAGGAAGAGATTCAGCGACCAAAAACAGAGAAAGATCATTATATACGTTATTACAGCAAATATCGCCAGCCTGTTAATAG
>JAFWWA010000056.1 GCA_017523755.1 Christensenellaceae bacterium
ATCGATGGTACAAAAGAATCGTGCGAAAAGGCATAAATTCAGTGCGACTCGAAGTTTTGCTGGTTTCTATCGGCCATAACCTCTATAAATATCATAACAAGAAAAACCGGATCCCGGCTACCGCATAGAATCTTGAAGAAATGAATCTATGGGGTAAGGGGGATTATACGCTCTTGACGGTGGGAGTCCGCTGCTGACAGTGGTTGGAACATAGAAAGAGGACCTGCGAATAATGATTTCTCATTATTTCACAGGCCCTTTTTTATTCGGCATACAGCTAAAAAGATATGATATAATTACTGAAGACCAAAACGGGCAGGGCTGATCATATGCATCTAAGTCTTTTACTTATAACTCAGATAGGTTCAATGTTCATCATGATAGCTTTCGGCTATCTTGCCGTACGTGCCGGTATGCTGCTGCCCAGACACGGCAAGGTCCTGTCTGTCCTTTCAATGTATATAATCGGGCCGTGCATGACTCTCTCATCGTTCCAGATCGAGTTCACTTATGATAAGCTGAGAGGACTGGGTCTGGCCATGGGCGCGGCCGCGATAGTCCACGTTATCTACATCGCCCTTACAAAAGCACTTAAGAAGCCGCTTAAACTTAGAGATATAGAACGGGCATCACTCATCTATTCAAATGCCGGGAACATGATAATACCGCTCGTAAACGCGACCCTGGGCATGGAATGGGTCTTCTATACGTCCGCATTCACGTTCGTTCAGACCTTTCTTATGTGGAGCCATGCAAGGAGCATGATCTCAGGCGAGAACGCGGCGGATATAAGGAAGATGCTCCTTAATCCTAATGTCATATCCAAGGTGATATCATTCATACTTTTCGTATTCAGGATATCTCTTCCTGATATAGTTAAGAATGCGGCTCTAAGCGTAGGTCAGATGATAGGACCCATATCGATGATAATAGTAGGCCTCCTTATAGCAGGTATGGACAAAAAGGACCTCTTCAGATACAGAAGGGTCTTTTTCGTCATCGCAGGAAGGCTTATAGTTTATCCGCTGATCATTACCGCTGTTTTCGCCGTTCTCGCAAAAACAGGACTGCATCCGGATCTTAAGCAGATACTTCTCATAGTACTTCTGGCCAGCAGTTCGCCTTCCGCATCCACCATTACCCAGCTGGCCCAGGTATATGACTGTGAACCTGAATACTCAGGCATCATCAATATCGCTACGATCATGTTCTGCATCGTCACGATGCCTCTTATCGTGACCGTTTACCAGTATCTGGCCGGTATGCTGTGAAAGGAAGACGCATATGGAACTCAGCCTTTTGCTTATAAGACAGATAGCCTCGATGTTCATCATGATCTTTCTGGGCTTCCTGACAATAAAAACAAAGCTCTTAAGTCAGGAAGACGGCAAGGTGCTTTCCAAGACAGCGGTATATATCGTCGCTCCGTGTATGGCGTTTGCTTCTTTCCAGATAGATTTTTCATCTGACAAGCTCCTGGGGCTCGGGATAGCTGCAGCTGCCGCAGTGGCGGTCCATCTCATCTACATGCTCATCAGCAGAGCAATAAGCTCCCCCCTGAGGCTTATGAACATCGAACGGGCATCCCTCATCTATTCGAACTCGGGAAACATGATCATCCCCCTCATAACAAACGTTTTAGGCAGCGAATGGGTGTTCTACTCCTCTGCGTACATAACTGTCCAGACGCTGCTCATATGGACCCACGGAAAATCACTTGTCCAGGGAAAAAAAGACTGGAGCCTAAAGCAGGTGATCTTCAATCCCAATATAATATCGGTCACTATAGCACTCATATTCTTCCTTTTAAGAGTCACCGTCCCCAGGGTAATAAACACAGCCATGAGCAGCGTAGGCGCGATGATCGGCCCCCTTTGCATGTTCGTAGTCGGGATGCTCATAGCAGGCATGGATCTGAGATCGCTCATGGCGAAGAAAAGGGCCTTTCTCATCTGCGCGGGAAGACTTGTCATATATCCCTCCGTAATCGCTGCAGTATTCTCTGCCGTAGCAAGGACCGGTATACATCCGGATCTTATGAAGATCCTCCTCATAGTCCTTCTGGCAGCTTCCTCGCCCTCAGCTTCCACAGTAACTCAGTTTGCCCAGATCTATGATGCGGAACCGGAGTACTCCAGTATCATAAACGTTACGACCACTCTTTTGTGTATCGTTACGATGCCCCTCATAGTCATGCTGTATCAGCTGCTTACAGGGATGTGAACTAAGGGCGTCCGATATTACCGGGTCATTCACTTCAATCCGGCTGCACGGCAGCCTTTTTTATTTTTTCAGAAAAGCTATTTACTTTATCACTTTAGCGTGCTAATATGATAAAGTATTCGGGGAAAGGAGCCTGCTTAGATGACAGAAGACCTTCATAAAAAAGAAGAAAGGCTTTTCAGGGCGATACTGAGTCTGAGAACGGAAGAGGAATGCAGAGCTTTTTTAAGCGACCTGCTCACGGTCAGGGAACTGATGGACTTTGCTTCGCGCCTCGAGGTCGCTGATATGCTCGATAACAAGATGACATACCAGGAGATAGCACAGCAGACCGGGATCAGCACTGCCACTATCTCAAGAGTGAGCCGATGCCTGTTTTACGGTGACAACGGCTACAGGACAGTGCTCGACCGGATGAAAAATGGTAATAACGATGAAGAAAGAGGTATTTGAAATGGATTTCGATCCGGGTGTTCTTAACAGCGAAGAGAAAGTGATATACGGACTTAGATCTTTATATGAAAAATTCGGCTACAGCCAGTACAGGATGAGCCGTTTTGAAGAATATGATCTTTATGTCCGGAATAAGGATTTCCTGATCTCGGACAATGTCATCACGTTCACCGACACCGATGGAAAGCTTATGGCCCTTAAGCCGGACGTGACACTGTCTATAGTAAGGGCAAGCAGAGATGAGCCTGACTCCCCTCTCAAACTGTACTATGACGAAAATGTGTTCAGGGTCTCCGGAAGATCGAGACGGTTCAGGGAGATCACGCAGACAGGGCTTGAATACCTTGGCGAGATAGACGATTATGTCGTCTCAGAGGTCCTGCAGCTCGCATGCAGGAGCTTAAGAACGATCTCCAGGAACAGCATCCTCGATATCTCCGATCTCGACATTGTAAGGACAGCCGTGGAAGAGCTCGGCTTAAAAGATGATCTCACGGCGACGATTCTCAAATATCTGGGTCAGAAAAACGTCCATGAGATAGAGAATGTCTGCAGCTCTGCAGGGGCCTCAGAAAGCGATATCAGGCGTCTTACCGACCTTATCCGTATAAGCGGTGATCCTGATAAAGCGATATCGATACTTAAACAGGGAGGCTACAGCGGAGCTGCCGTGAAACATCTTGAGACACTCGTTTCGCTTTTAAGGCAGAACGGCTTCTATGATATGGTAAGGATAGACTTCTCCGTCGTCAACGATATGAATTACTATAACGGGACCGTATTCAAGGGCTATGTCGCCGGGATCCCGTCCGGCATACTTTCGGGCGGCCGTTATGACAGGCTTATGAAAAAGATGGGAAAACGGGCAGGAGCCATAGGTTTTGCCGTATATCTGGATCTTCTTTCTCAAGCAACATCCGCAAAGGACGATTATGACGTAGACGTCCTTCTCCTGTATGACAGATCCTCGTCTCCCGAAGATATATCCAATGCAGTGAGGACGCTTACAGAATCAGGTCTCAGCGTGTCGGCACAGAAAAATGCGGACACGCGCATAAGATACAGGAAAAGAGCTGTCCTTAAAGGAAGTGAGGCGGTATTCGATGACACAGTATGTTAATATAGCGCTTCCTAAGGGAAGACTTGGAGAAAAGGTTTACAGCCTGTTTGCTGAAGCCGGTTTCGAGTGTCCTTCCATCCTCGAAGAAAACAGAAAACTGATATTCGAGAATCCCGGCCGCGGCGTGAGGTATTTCTGGGTAAAGCCCAGCGACGTGGCCGTATATGTCGAAAGAGGCGCGGCCGATATAGGAGTATGCGGAAAGGATATCCTGCTCGAGAGCTCGCCTGAAGTATATGAGCTCCTCGACCTCAAAACAGGAAAATGCAGGATGGCAGTCGCCTCCAGGAAAGACTTCAGGGAAGATCACAGAAGGCCTCTGCGAGTCGCCACGAAATTCGTGAATATAGCCCAGGACTACTACTCTTCCATAGGACGAGAGATAGATATAATAGAGCTGAACGGTTCAATAGAGATCGCGCCTATACTGGGTCTTTCTGACGTCATAGTCGACATCGTGGAGACCGGCACCACACTCAGGGAAAACGATCTTGTAGAGACCGAGAAGATCATGGATATCAGCGCCAGGCTCATATCCAACAAATCAAGCTACGAATTCAAGAAGGAGAAGATCGAACAGATCACAAATTCCGTAGGTCTGCTCGTCAGCAACAGGAAATGATAAGGATATTCAGATACGGCGAAGTGCCGAACAGCGAGATATTTGCGCGTTCCGTCCCGACATCAGACGTGAGCGGACCTGTGTCCGAGATCATCGAGAATATAAGGAAGAACGGAGACAGGGCCCTAATCGAATACGCGTTAAGATTCGACAAGGCACAGCTCACCTCCCTAAAGGTCAGTGAAGAGGAGATAGATGACGCTTTTGAAGCTGCAGATCCGGAATTCATCCGCATACTCGAGCGCGCTGCTGAAAACATCCGCAGATTCCACAGGATGCAGTTAAGAGAAGGCTTTACGATAGAAGGGCCTGACGGTGTGATCATGGGACAGAAGATCATCCCGATAGAAAAAGCTGCGCTGTATATCCCGGGAGGTACTGCATCATATCCCTCTACAGTGCTCATGAGCGCCATCCCTGCAAAGCTTGCCGGCTGCTCTACCGTGGTCATGGTATCTCCCCCGTCGAGCGATGGCAGCATAAACCCGGCGATCCTTGTTGCCGCACGGATAGCCGGTATAGACAGCATATATAAAACAGGCGGGGCCCAGGCCATAGCTGCACTGGCATACGGCACGGAGACCGTCCCCAAGGTGGATAAGATCGTAGGTCCTGGGAACGCATATGTACAGGAAGCGAAGCGTCAGGTGTTCGGTGAAGTATCGATCGACATGATAGCAGGTCCGAGTGAGATACTGATCGTTGCCGACAAGACCGCCAGTGCCCGGGTAACGGCAGCCGACCTGCTCTCACAGGCTGAACACGACAGAAATTCTTCCGCCGTTCTTGTTACCGACAGCATGGATTTTGCAATGGATGTTTCTTCGGAAATAGAAGATCAGATCCCTGCTCTTTTAAGAAAGGATATCGCAAGAGCCTCTATCGATAACAACGGGAAGATAATCGTTGCCGATGACATCATAAAAGCCATAGATATAGCGAATGAGATCGCGCCTGAGCACTTCGAGCTCTGCATCGATGATCCGTTCAGATATCTCGATCTGATAAAGAACGCCGGGTCTGTATTCTTAGGGCATGACTGCCCGGAAGCTCTGGGCGACTACATGGCCGGTCCCAACCACACGCTTCCGACAAGCGGTACTGCAAGATTCTCAAGCCCGCTTTCCGTAGACGATTTCATCAAGAAAACACAGTTCACGTATTTCACCAAAGAGGCTTTAAGCGGGCTGGCAAGGGATGTTGAAGCCTTTGCAAATGTGGAAGGTCTGACCGGGCACGCAAAGAGCGCGGTCATAAGGTTCGAGGAGGATGGAAAATGAGCATCTATCTCAGCAGCAGATTGAGAACGCTGACTCCGTATGTTCCCGGTGAACAGCCGGTCATACCGGGGCTTATAAAGCTCAATACCAACGAGAATCCTTTTGCGCCTTCAGAAAAGGCTCTTGAAGAAGCCCGAAGATCGGTAAGGCCCTTCAATCTCTATTCCGATCCCGATTCCGGGGAACTGAACAGGTCTATCGCATCTTTGCTCGGGCTTAAAGAAAACAACATTATATCAACCAACGGCTCGGATGAGATCCTTAATTTCTGTTTCATGGCCTTCTGCGATGACGATCACCCCGCCATATTCCCGGATATCACTTACGGTTTTTATAAGGTATTCGCGCAGATAAACGGAGTCCCGTATAAAGAGATCCCTCTTAAAGACGACTGGTCGATAGATCCCGGCGACTATATCGGGTCCGGAGGGACCGTATTCATAGCGAATCCGAATGCTCCTACGGGAAAGGTCCTTGAACTGGAAGATATAAAAAGGATAATCGAGGGAAACAAAGGAAACATGGTCATCATAGACGAGGCATATATAGACTTTGGCGGAGAAAGCGCTGTGAGTCTTATTGACACGTATGATAATCTTATCGTGACCAGGACCTTTTCAAAGTCAAGATCCATGGCAGGTGCAAGGCTCGGCTTCGGGGCTGCGAACGAGAACATAATAAATGATCTTGATACCGTACGGTTCTCGACAAATCCGTATAATGTAAACTCGTTCACACAGGCTTTAGGCATCGCTGTCCTGAATGATGAAGAATACACAAGATCAAACATCAGTAAGATAATAGAGACCAGAGACCGCACCGTTAAAGAACTTAGAAAACTGGGGTTCACTGCTCCCGACTCATATACCAACTTCATATTTGCGGGTCATCCCCTGATAGACGGTGCCGTATTATATGAAAAACTCAGGGAAAAAGGGATACTCGTAAGGCATTTCGGTACTGAAAGAATAAAGGATTTCAACAGGATATCGGTCGGTACCGATGATCAGATGGACATACTCTTAAATGAACTGACAAAAATACTTGCGGAGGAAAAATGATGAGAAAAGCAATAGTAGCTCGCAAAACGAATGAGACCGATGTGAAGGTCACTCTTGTTATAGACGGCAAAGGTTCGGGAAAAATAGAAACCGGCGTCGGCTTTCTCGACCACATGCTTACTCTTTTCGCAAAACACGGCAGATTCGATCTTTCTGTCAGCTGCAAGGGTGATACCGATGTCGACTTCCATCACAGTACGGAGGATATAGGCATCTGTCTGGGGCAGGCTTTCAGGACAGCTTTGGGCGATATGAGAGGGATAACCAGATACGGGAGCCTGATCCTTCCCATGGACGAGGCGCTTATTCTGGCATCATGTGATATTTCTGGAAGAGGCATGATGTTCTTCAGCCTCGATATCCCCGCTCAGAAGGTCGGCGATTTCGATACTGAACTGGTGGAAGAATTCTTCAGCGGTTTTGCCAGGAATGCAGGCATCACTCTGCACATTAAACAGCTTGACGGCAGGAATTCACACCACATTATCGAGGGAGCTTTCAAGGCATCGGCAAGATGCATCAGGGAAGCTGTTAAGATAGATCCGGAACTCAAGGATGAGATCCCGTCCACGAAAGGCATCATCTGATGGTAGCCATTATCGATTACGGAGTGGGAAACCTGTTTTCTCTCAATTCTTCACTTAAAGCTATAGGGATACCTTCCATAGTCACAGGCAAAAGGGATGAGATACTGTCTGCTGACAGGCTAATACTCCCCGGCGTCGGAGCATTCGGTGACGCGGCGGAGAAACTGTTCGATACCGGGCTTGGTGAACTTATAATCAGCGAGGCCGGGAAAGGCAAGCCTCTTCTTGGGATCTGTCTTGGCATGCAGCTTCTGTTTGACAAAAGCTATGAATTCGGAGAATACAAAGGCCTGGGGCTCATCCCGGGAGAAGTAGTGCCCATGCGCGGGGTCATTCCCGACGATCTTAAGATACCTCATATAGGCTGGAATTCCCTCATCGTAAAAAACGAAAACGGGCTGTTTACGATGACCGATCAGGGCAGATTCGTATATTTCGTCCATTCTTTCTATGCAGAGTGTGATGACCGCTATATCAGCGCTTCCGCTGAATACGGCTGTGAACTTACCGCGGCAGTTTCGAATAAAAACGTTTTCGGCTGTCAGTTCCATCCGGAAAAGAGCGGTGATTTCGGGCTGGAGATCTTAAGGAGATTCTGCAGTAAGGAGCAAGAAACATGATCATTTTACCTGCGGTCGACCTTTTCCAGGGAAAGGCAGTGCGGCTATTTAAGGGTGACTATTCTAAAATGACTGTCTACAGCGACGATCCGCTGTCAATAGCCAGGGATTTCGAAAGCCAAGGGGCCGGTTATATCCATATAGTCGACCTGGAAGGAGCCAGAACCGGGGATACTCCTAATATAGAAACAGTAAAAGAGATAGTCAGCGGGACTTCCCTGTTCTCTGAAGTAGGAGGCGGTATAAGAGATATCGTAACAGTGGAAAGATATCTTGATGCAGGCGTAGACCGTGTCATAATAGGCACCGCTGCCGTTACAGACCCCGGATTTCTTAAAAAAGCTGTTGAAAGATTCGGGAAAAGAATAGCTGTCGGAGCCGATATCAATGACGGGTACATCGCCATAAAAGGCTGGACCGAAAACTCAGCTTTTACCGCAGAGGAGTTTTTTAAAAAGATGATATCTGTCGGAGTCGGTACAGTTATCTGTACCGATATATCAAAGGACGGCGCCATGATGGGCACTAACCTTTCACTTTACAGAAAACTCATGAGCGAATATGACATAAATATAGTCGCGTCGGGAGGCATATCGGGCATCGATGATATCGTAAAGCTGAGAGAGATGCAGTTGTATGGGGCAATCATAGGGAAAGCATATTATACCGGAGCGATAAAACTTAAAGAAGCTATAGAGGCAGCAAGATGATCACAAAAAGAATAATACCCTGCCTGGATGTCAGGAACGGAAGAGTCGTGAAAGGAATGAATTTTGAAGGCCTTAAGGACGTTTCATCTCCTGTTGAGCTTGCCAAGTACTACAGCAGCTGCGGAGCAGACGAACTGGTATTCTACGATATAACGGCATCTGCAGAGGGGCGGAAGCTCTTTACCGATGTATTAAGGGAAGTAGCTGCAAATGTGTTCATTCCGCTGACTGTCGGAGGCGGTATCAATACCCTTGAAGATTTTGACAGAGTCCTGAAGTGCGGTGCCGATAAGGTCAGTGTCAATTCCGGCGCGATAAAAGATCCGGATCTTGTATACAGAGCGGCAAAGCTTTACGGCAGCCAGTGCGTCATACTTTCATGTGATATAAAAAGGAAAGACGGAGAATTCAGGGTGTTTGCTAAAGGCGGCCGCGAGGATACCGGTATGGAGGCCATCTCCTGGATCAAAAAGTGTGTATCGATTGGAGCCGGTGAGATAGTCGTCAATTCAATAGATACCGACGGCGTAAAGCACGGCTTTGACATAGAGATGCTTAAGGCTGTCTGCGATGCAGTAAGCGTTCCTATTATAGCTTCAGGAGGCGCTGGATCAGTGGACGACTTTATCAGTCTGTTCTCTTCCCTTCCGAAAGTCGACGCGGGCCTTGCCGCTTCAGTTTTCCATTACGGGGAGATACTTATAAAAGACCTGAAGAACGAGCTTGACAGAAACGGCATTCCTGTAAGGCTGGTATAGAATCAAAATAAATATGGAGGCTTATATGATAGATATTGATGATCTGAAATTTGATGAACATGGTCTTATCCCTGCGGTAGTATTCGACTCCGTGTCAAAAAGGATACTGACACTGGCATACATGAATAAAGAAAGCCTTAAAATCTCCATCGAGAAAGGGCTTACATGTTTTTTCAGCAGGTCAAGGCAGGAGCTGTGGCTCAAAGGTGAGACAAGCGGAAATTATCAGCATATAGTGTCGATCACCACGGACTGCGACAAGGATGCGCTTATAGTATCAGTCGAGCCTGACGGGCCTGCATGTCATCTGGGAACCGAGAGCTGTTTTGAATATCCCGTATGGCAAAATGAAGATAAGCAGGATTTCAGTCTTAACGGTCTGATGGAACTTCTTAAAGGCAGGAAGAGGGACCTTCCCGAAGGATCATATACGACTTATCTGTTCCAAAAAGGGCTTGATAAAATACTTAAAAAGGTCGGCGAGGAATGCACTGAAGTGATTATAGCCGGTAAAGCTGAAGACAAAAAAGAAACCATTTACGAGATTGCAGATCTGGCATATCATGTCATGGTCCTTATGGTGGAAAGCGGTATCTCGCTTGAAGAGATCCATAATGAGCTTGCCTCAAGACACATCATAGATCATAAAGTCAAACAGGAAAAAATGACCTAAAAGAATAGCCCGGTCAAATGGAAGGATAGTATCCTCATCGACGGGGCTCTCTTTTCATACCATAGGATTCTTTAAGGAAGCTGTCATTTTTGTGACAGTTTCTTTCTTATATAGGCAGTTTCGGAATAGATGTCTCCGGACTTTTCGCCGTGATAATCGGCATCTCTTTTTCTAAGACAGTCTATTATATCGTTACAGATCACACGAAGGGTTTCATCATCGAATCTGTTTCTGAAGTATCTTATGATCCTAAGTCCTATCTCGGGATAGCTCAAAGGGTCTCTTTTTGATTTTGCTGTTTCATATGCATGGATATAATATCTTCCTGCTCTGAGTTTTGAGTCAGGATCATTTCTTTCCATATAGATATCCCCAAGCTTGATCATTGCATAAGGATCTCCATAAGCTGCAGCCTCTTCGTAACAGATGTGCGCTCTTTCGGTATCCTGCACAACACCTTTTCCCATCAGATACATATCTCCGAGAAACGCCAGGGACTGCATGTCTCCCCCTTTTAATGCCGTATTGAAATAGTCAAATGCTTCGGGATACTTTTCTCTTTTATATGACAGCAGGCCTTTTTCAAAATCGCTCCCGGCATATTCGGTCATGATATTGTCAAAAACATCTTTATATATACGGAGATCTTTTTCTGAATACAGACACATATAGACATGCATCAGATAATCCCTGTTTTGTTTCAGCCAGTTGGCAACTGTCCTGAAGGCTATTCTTGCTGATCTGTCTACAGGAAATCCGTATGCGCCGGTCGATATAGCTGGAAACGCTATGCTGTGAACAGATTCTTTCTTTGCTATCGACATGCATTTTATGTAACAGCTTTCAAGAAGCATTTCGTCTTCAGCTGAACCTGTGTATACAGGGCCTACTGTATGTATAACGTATTTTGAATTTAGCTCATATCCGAATGTCAGTTTCGCATCCCCGGTCTCGCATCCTTTGAGCGTTCTGCATTCTTCAAGAAGTCCCGGTCCTGCTGCCCTGTGTATGGCACCGTCTACCCCTCCGCCTCCCAGAAGAGTATTATTTGCAGCATTTACTATGGCATCAGTATGCATCTTTGTGATATCGCCCTGCAACAGGCATATCCTGGAGGTCGGCTCATAGGCATTGATAAGCTCTATGCTTTTTCTGTCAAGGCTGATCCCCTCTCCCCAGTTATTGATCTTGATTCCTCTGCAGATATCATCATCAAGAGCATGATCCAGGAGCAGCCTGAGAGTGATGGGAATATACAAAGGGTATCCTGCTTTTTCAACTTCCTCCTCTGACGTGAAAGCAGAATACCAATAGCTGTCCTCATCATCATAGACAAGCATACGCATCGTTATATCGCTGTCATCGAAGTCGTCATATCCTTCCATCTCATCTTCAGCTGCTATGTCTTCAGGGGAATAGATAGGAACAAAGACATCCCTGTCCTCTTTTAACCCTATAACTATCTCATTGAATACTGTATTTATATCTCCGGTCTCGCCTGACAAATAAAAATCAGCAACTGTATTTTCAAAATCATTCCACTTATTCATGAAGCTCATCCTAATAGTAGTGTATTACATCTAAATAATATTACCATAAAGACTGCCCGATATGTAGTGTTGCAAAGATTTATGCTCCTTTCTTATCGGAGATATCCTGCTTCCAATAACAATTAAGTCTTTTAACTGAGTGATCTGCAGAAAAAAACCGCGCAAAAGCGTGGCTAAACTCTTCTCTTTTTATACTCGTTAAGGTATATTTTACCCTGTTCACCGCCAGTTTATACCTCATCGGGTATGTTTTAAATCACGTCAGATTTGGGAAAGACAATAAACTCTTCTAATGCACCTGTCAAAATCTCATAATCTTTGTAAGATGGATCCTTATAGATCCAGTCGCATTGTATTTGGTAATATACCC
>JAFWWA010000057.1 GCA_017523755.1 Christensenellaceae bacterium
CGCCGCCAGTATCAGAGATACCGACAGCAGGGATACTGTCGCTCCCGTTTTCGGGTTAGTGTTCTCGGGGGTTTCGGATCTCGCAGAGGTATCATCCTTGGAGCTTTCGGCCTCGGAGCTTTCGGCTTCAGAGCTTTCAACTTCGGAGCTTTCAGTTTCAGAACTCTCGGCTTCGGAGCTTTCGTCTTCCGAGCTTTCATCCTCGGAGCTTTCATCCTCTTCGGGAGTGTGGGTGAAGGTCACTGTAAAGCCCTCGTCGGCGGAGCCGGTTATCTCATAAGAATATGTGCCTTCGCCGTCGGTGCCGGTGATGACTTCGGTCTTGAACACACCAGCTGTTATCTCAGCGCCGTCCGGAGTGGTTATTACAGCTTCCCAGTTTACGTCCTCATAGACTTCTGTGGCTTTGAGGAAATCTCCGTCTGCAAAAAACGTCAAGAACACAGTGGAAGGTCTTATGCCGTCCTTGTTATCCCCGTCGTCCCAGACAGCCGAGACCTTTATCTCTTTCTGTTCGGGAGCCTTTACGATCACATCAAAAGAATCCGTGACTGTCTTGACCTGCATCTCGCTGTCTGTCCTAACATATGTAACGGCGCTGACCGATACTCTGGCTTTGCCGGGAGCAAGGGCAGAGATCACACCGTTGTTATCAATGTCGATGACGTTCTCTCCCTCGATCATTTCCATATTAAAGTCGAGGTTGTCGTATTGTGCATTTTCGGGATAGAGCCTGAAATCTGCCTGTCCTCTTTCACCGACGGTAAGCTCAAGGCTGTCCTCTGTAACGTTTATGCTTTCAGGGACGGCAGTTTCGTCATATACCGTCAGATCGTAAGAAAATTCCTTTCCGTTGTAAAGGTGTGCAGTGATCGTGGCCGTGCCGGTGCTCTTGAACTCGTAAAGGCCGCCGTCCTCAGTAATCGTTACAACGGACGGGTCAGAGGAGGACCACGTTATTTGGCGTTCGTCCTGAGCATCCTCGGGATAGATGGTATATTGGCATAAGAATCCATCTTCTTCAAGAGGAACTGCCGGGTGAGGATCGGAGAACCAGATCTTTTCGATCCTACGGACCTCGTCCTCGGGGATGTATTTAGCGGTGAAGACCCTGTCCTCCGATATCATTTCATCGGATATGCTGACATCGTTGCCTTCTTCATCGAGCCAGCCTGTAAGGAAGTAGCCCTTTTTCGGATAATCTATGTCGCTGTCCATGAACTGAGTGTCCTTCATCCCGACATAGCGGTCGAAATCATATTCACCGTCACCGTAGACCAGGGTAACGGTCTTGAGGAGGTCGGGGAGCTCATAAAGGTGATCGTCCAACCAAGCAATCCTGGCCTTTATCCAGGTCTTCAGCTCGTCTATAGAGGCTTGGAGGTTGTCGGAGCCTTCATATTTTGCGGGATGGGCAAGACGATCCTGAGCAGCGGATGTTTCTATCTCTTTGGCATACTTATCCAGCAGCCCGTCGTCCTTTGAAAGATCTACGAACTGATCTCTCAGTCCGCCGTTCCTGGACCATTCGGTCTTGACAACGTTGAAGAAGTCTTTATTTTTCAAAAGCGAAAGCATCCAGGGAACGGTGCGGGAATAGCCTTCGGTATTGTATATATTCATATAAGCGAGATCACAGTCCCAGACAGGTCCTGAATACATCTTTCCCTTTTCTCCGTTGGAATCAGCTGTCTTGTAGAAATATGTGCTTCCGTTCTTATAGGAATCCCTGTTGCTGGAGAAATTCTGTATGAGCCAGTATCTCGCGGCAGACTCAAAGTCGATGTAGTCGGAGGCATTGACCTCTTTCCAGCCCGAGGGTTCGTTTTCGTCTCTAACCCTTCCCAGCATAGCCGCATCCTCGGCATCCTGGACAAAGCCGCGGATATATTCCTTCTGCGCCTCTGTGCCGGCTTCCTCGTCCTCTTCGGCATCAAAGCTCGGATCGCCGTTTTCATAGTGAACGCCCTTCTGAGTCACGAAATGATCTGCGCTTGTAATACTCTGAGCCAGCGAGAAGAAATAGTCTCCCTCTTCAGTTTCATCAGCCTCAGGGATCGTGATATCGACCCTTGAGCTTTCCACCCTGACTGTCTCCATAAGCAGATAGCTGCCGAGATAAACATATCCTCCGTTTCCGTCATCCAGCATAACATCCACGGGATAACCCATAGGAGTATAGTCAAGCCCCAGCTGATCCGCGACATATGCGCTCATGCGGTCCTTCGAGAGGGAACTGTCAAATATGTTTGCCAGCAGCGCCCAGTGCTTGCTTTTGCCCATACCGAAGATATTGGCCTTTTTGGCGAGCTTGATCTTGTAAGGGTTCTTCTCGTCCCCGGGAGTCCAAGTGGAATTTCCGCGGCCTCTGATATACTCTATCTCCGCGCCTTCGATCCCGGTGATCTCCGCATCCGTATCGACATAACCTTCAAAGCCCTCGGGAATGACGATATCCATGCTTCCGCTTGCTTTATAGCTGTGGTCCTTACTGCTGTTGACCTTGTCAAACTCCTCCGTTCCGCCGTCGATATGAAGATAAACGGTGGGCAGGCTCATCTGAAAGTTTTTCTGATCTATGACAGTGCCCGATGGTTCGTCCCATGAGCCGGTCTTTTCAGCCGCAAACGCCGTTATCTGAGACGAAAGGCACACTGCCGCCGCTGTAAAGCAGAGTGCGAGTTTTGAAATGTGTTTTAACTTTCCCATATTCTTTTCCTCCAAAACAAACGATCAGTCGGGGCGCCGTAGATCCGGCGTCCCAAACTCTCTTATATTATAACATATATAAACCATTATTTTTTGAACGAGATCTGAATTTGCATTCTGTTTCGGCGATGCTTGTGCTTTTTTATTCTCAGACCGGTCATCTGTACCCGATCCGAAGGATTGCACAAAATGCTCCCGGATCGCAAAAAGACGTGAGCAGGGGGTCTGAAGCCCTGCTGCAGGAGTATACTATATTCATCATCCGGAAGTTCATCGAGCAGCAGCTCTCTTGCTTTTGCCTGCCCGCTTATCGCAGCCTGCAGGCTCTTTTTGTATTTCGGGTCGCCGTCTGCTACCATATCGTAGAGGAACGCCTCAGCTTTCTGATAGCATATCAAGGCGTTCTTATAGTTTTTCTCGGTGCCGAGGCCATAAAGGAATATCTTACCGAGACGCAGATGAACAGGCCCCGCCACATACTTTGCCGCATCCTCAGTCATCATATCAAGGCAGTGCATCGGATAAACTTCGGACAGTTTATAAAAAACTGCAACTTCTTTTGTATAATCTCTCGTTTCTTTGATCATTCGCTCAGAATCATTTTTCAATAATTCATCGGGCTTTACGATTAAGAATGTGTAGAGATCAGCTTCTTCTGCCGAAGTTTTTTTCTGTGACTTCACAGTAATACTGATAACGATAATCTGGTATTTTCAGAGTTAAACCGCCGAAAGCTGAGAGGACTTCCTTAACTTTATCGGGCATATCATATCCATATTTATTATACGCCTCGATAAATTCAGTTATATCAACATTTCGTCCTTCGCTCCATCCGCTGTCCATAAGGACTTTCTTTACTGCTTCATCATGAATTATCATCGTATCACTCCTGTTTTATGGGGAACTTTGAATCCAGGGTCAAAGTTGTTTTTATTTTGCCTTGCAGGACATTTTCTCAACATCGAGCCTGAAAACCGCCACACCATTTAGCATTGCATCTCCATAGCTCCAATCAGGTCTTGCAGTGGTCTGTTTCATTAGCGTTTATCCCATTCTTTCTTTAATATCGCATACTGATAGGTATTCTCATAGCGTGGAGTGCCGTCGGGGTTATTCACGAAAGAGATAAACTCCAAGAACAAGCCCTCACGCCGCATACCAAGCTTTTCACAGAGATGCTGACTTGATGTATTGTAGTCCTCTGTATAGGCATAGATACGCCTTGCACCTTTATCTTTGAAAAGATAGTCAAAGAAAGCGTAAGCCGCTTCATAAGCGTAGCCCTTGCCCTGATAGTCCTTATTCAGCATCCAGCACGGAGAGAACGTGTCTTTCGTATCGTTTTCATCGGAGTGCTGTTCTCCAGTTTCAGGATATGCGTCGATCTCACCGATAACTTTGCCCGTATCTTTCAGGGTTATCGCAAAGTAATACTCCGTTTCTCCGCAGCGGTTCTTCATCTCAGCTTCGGCTTCATCGAGAGAGTTCAGCTTCATAGAAGCAAAGCAGTTGACCGCAGGCTCTCTCAGATATTCCAGTACATCGGCTGCATCGCCTTCATTGAAAGGTCGAAGGATAAGTCTTTCTGTTTCTATCATCATAGTTCTGCTCCCATAAGTATGACCTCATCTTCCTTTTTGAAGCCGTATTTTGCGTAAAACGCAGGAAGAACACCCTCTCCGGCTGTAATAAGGTGGATACCCACCATACCCTGAGCCTTGATATCCGCAAGGCACTTTTCAAGCAGTTCCTTTGCGATACCTCTGCGCTGATATTCGGGATCAACGGCAAGGTCATTGATCTCAAAAGTCCTGCCGTAATGGAACAGCATTGATGTTCCGAGGATAAAGCCGACGACCTTGCCGTCAAGGACGTATTCCAGACCGTATGATTGCTTTGACTCCAACAGCTCCTGAACGTGAATGACCGCATCTTCCGTTTTCCACGGATCATTCCACGGCTCACC
>JAFWWA010000058.1 GCA_017523755.1 Christensenellaceae bacterium
CCAGGATCAAACTCTTATTTTCAAATCCTTTTATTAGTCTCAAGATCTGAAAAGATCGCTCTTTCCTGTACTCGTTTCTTCGTTCCTGACAGCTCTCGCCGTCCGGAATTTCTGCTTCTTTGCTTTTCTGCTTTTCTTCAGTTTGGCGCTATTTTTTTGTCAACGTTCCGCGCCCGTTTTCCGAGCGCCCTATTAATATATCATCTCCCTTTTTCCTTTGTCAACAAAAATATTTAAAAAAATACAGTTTTATGCGAACCATTCGTTCCTGTGACATAAAACCGTATTTTTCATCCTTTTATATGTATCGTACCCTGATCTTCAGAGGATGTCCTCTATAAAATATGCATTGGTCGCCGTACGGCTCCCGTCACTTCCGACCAGTTCGAATCTTATGTACGTATCATCGGGAGCGACATCGAATTCGGCATGTGTGAGGACCTCATCCCCGTCTGCATGATATCCTATGCAGGTCCTGCTTCCTGTCCTCATATAGATATGCTTCGCAGGTCCGCAGTCGACATATGCCTTTCCGTCCTCCACATACAGGCTCGTCAGTTCCGGACTGTATCTCATTTTCGTATACATATCCCCTTTTTCGAGCGCACTGATTATCAGATCATAGTCCAGCTTTTCAGCCTTTATCATGGTAACTGCACCGAAGCTGTCCCTATCGGATCCTTTCTTGTTATGATTATCGTCGCCCGATATCGCAAAGAGCCTTCCGTTTGCCCTCAGCATATCGTCATATACCAGAGGAACGTAATCCATACCGCTCGTTAGGTCACTTCCATAATTGTATATCTCAAGGGCAAACAGACCTTTATATGCCGTATACTGTTCGTAATTCTCACACGACCAGACCTGATGATTGTATGAAACTATGAATCCGTGCTCATTCGCCTCCCTGATTACCCTGTTCACTCCCTCAGCGGAATATTCCTTGGGCCTCGGCTCTCCGTAGTATTCCTGTTTCAGATATGTCTCGGGTCCGCAGAGCCAGAAATTCGACGGATGATAGTTTACTATCCTGGTATTCCTGGGATCACGGGCATAACAGTTTATATGACAGTTCTTCTTATACTTCCAGGGCCCTTCCTTCTCCTCGCAGAAAGAGATCTCATAGCCCGTTATCGCAAGAAACTCATCGTCGTTGAGATACGAATGGTCCTGCAGGAGCTCATGATCCGTAAAAGCGATGATGCTGTATCCTTCCTTTTTGTACAGTTCCTTTATCTCACCCGGTGTAAGGTCTCCGTCAGACACCGTCGTATGGCAGTGAAGATTTGCTTTATAAAAATGTCCTTTGTCTGAGATAAGGTATTTCCTCATATTTGATCCTCCGCTCAAATTACACTTATTATTACTTTATGGCGCGCTTGCTAATCCATTTCTTTGAAAGCCATCTGAAAAGATAAGCGAAGCCTCGGGTCAGTTCGTCGAGCGCGAAGGATATCCAGCATCCTACAAGCCCCCATCCGAATACGACTCCGAACAGATAGCAGAAGAAAACCGCTACCACCCAGCATGAGATAAGCCCTACGACCAGCTGGTATACGACGTCGCCCGCAGCCCTTAATGCGTTATCCTCTATATTGTTCATTGCCTTTCCCACGGCAACGAACAGGTTGACGAAGACGACGTTTTTGCCGATCGATATGACCTCCTCGTTCGAAGTGAGCGTCCTTAAAATCGGCTCCCCTATCACAAGGAACACCAGAGACAGAACTATGTTTATGAGCACCGCGATCTTTATGTTCTGCAGGTTCAGCCTGTATGCCTTATCCATCTCGTTTTTCCCTATATACCAGCCTATGAGAAGAGCGGTGGCGCTGCCCATAGATGCGCTGAGGATAGTAACATAATTAAGGAAAGAATTGACGAAGGATTTAGCTATAAGGGCCGTGCTTCCGACCTTTGCCATTATCATCGTGGATACCAGCTGGGAAATAGACCAGGACAGGGGGACTATCGAGCTCGGTACACCGTATTTCAGAACGGTAAGGAGCATCTCTTTCGAGGGCTTTAATGCTGCTTTTATACTCAGCTTGACGCCCATCCTCATAACAAGGATTATGTTCACCGTAAGAGCTATCGCCTCCGCAAGGGTCCTTGAGACCGCGACCCCTGTTATCCCGCTGAGCGGAGTCTCAAAAGGTCTGAATATCACGATATAGTTGAAAAGAGCATTAAGCGCATTCATTAGGATGCCGCATATGAGCCCGTAAACGGTCTTCCCGTACGCTCTGGTAATATTGGAGAACACAGTTATTGAAGAGCTTATGACATTGAATATCGATACCACCCTGAAATACTGGGTGGCTTCTTCAAGAAGCCTGCCTTCAAGCCCCATCATCTGCATCATCGATCTGGCAAACACAGACATAAGAGAGCCTATGATAAGGCTTGCAGCTGCACAGAAGGATACCGACAGGCTCGCTGCCTTTCCCGCCTCCTCCATTCTGCCCGCGCCTACGTTCTGGATGACCAGTATATTCACCCCTGCGCTTATGAGGGAATAGAAAAGGGAGATCATATTGACGAGCTGGGTGGCTGTCGCAGTAGCGGCTGCGGCCGACTCCGAATAGCTGCTCAGTAAGAAGGTGTTCACCGTGCTCATCAGATTAGTCAGAAGCGACTGCAGGAGTATCGGGATACTGAGCCCAATGAGCGACATCTTCTTTCCGTTAGCGTCAGTAAAGGACGCTATAGACCTGTCATAACTGAAAAAGTGTCTTACCTTCTCCATAGTTCTCTCCAAATAAAAATGATACTGGCTACATGAACTGGTAGCCAATAATGCAGTGGTTTTTTTATGCCATCATATGCTTACTGCTTGTGACTTGCATATTCTAGCACTTAGCCCACTGATACTTTTTCACCACACTCCAGTGGTGGTAAGTTAATTAAATATATCTTTAAATCGTTTCATTCAGATCCTGTTTACGGCTTCAGCCGCCTTTTCAAGTATGATCCCCGCCGCAACGGCAACATTCAGGCTCTCCGCTTTGCCGTACATCGGGATCCTGTAGAGCACGTCGGCAAGCCCCGACACTTCGTCTGAAAGCCCTCTTGTCTCATTGCCTACGAGTATAGCTGCTTTCCCTGCATCAGGAAATACAGGCTCTCCCTTAAGATGTCCTGCCACAGCCGCTGCACCGAGTCCCTTTACCTTTACGATCTCGGAGCAGAAATACTTCCTTTCCATATATACGACCGGGATATGGAATATCGAGCCCATCGAAGCCCTTACGCATATCGGGGAAAAGGCGTCCGCGCTCCCTTCGGTAAGGATGACCGCACAGGCTCCCATCGCGTCTGCGGTCCGTATTAAGGTGCCAAGATTCTGGGGGTCAGAAATGTCCTCCGCAAAAAGGATAAGCCTGTCAAAGGCATACTCTCCCTCCTGCCTTTCCGCCACAGCAACCATGCCCTGCGGGTTTTTTGAACTGCAGATCTGGTCCATGACCTCCCCGGTCACGAGATATGTGGCTATACCCTTCTCCTCCGCTTCCCTTACGGTACTGCTCTCAAGATACTTTTCGGTAAAGAGCAGCGATCTTACGGATGCATGCCTTACAGCTTCCGATGAGCACAGCATGCCTTCCGCTATGAAAAGGCCCGTCACTTCCCTTTCCTTTTTCTGCCTCAGCTTCCTTAAGGATCTTATATACTCGTTTTTCGTGCTTGTGATCTTTAACATAGTCTAAAAAAGGCTTTCATGTGAAAGCCTTTGATATCTTTATTTTGCAGCTTCTACGATCTTCGTGAATGCAGCGGGGTCATTTACGGCGAGGTCAGCCAGGACTTTCCTGTTGATGTCGATCCCTGCATTCTTCATGCCGTTCATAAGCTTCGAGTAGGTCGTTCCGTTGAGCCTTGCTGCAGCGTTGATCCTGGTGATCCAAAGCGATCTCATATCACGCTTGAGCTGTTTCCTGCTCACGAAAGCATACTGCTCACTTCTCATAACGGCTTCTTTGGCTGTACGATACTGCTTGGATTTAGCTCCGAAATATCCTTTAGCTAATTTGAATATTTTTCTGCGCTTCTTATGTGAACTTACCGCTCTTTTAACTCTTGCCATTTTCGTTAGCCTCCCTACCTGTTATGCATAAGGCATCATCTGCTTGATACGTTTAGCAGTTCTGCTTGTCTCGGAAACATATGTTCCCTTACGGAGACGTCTCTTCCTCTTGGAAGTCTTCCTTCCGTTATTCAGAAGGTGCCTTTTGTTCTGTCTGTATCTCTTGATCTTTCCGCTGCCGGTGATGCGGAATCTCTTTGCCGTTGCACGGCGTGTTTTGATTTTTGGCATTATGCTGCCCTCCTCATCAATTCTTTGGTGCTAATATCATTACCATGTTTCTTCCGTCCATGCGTGCCTCTTTTTCAACGACACAGTTTCCGACCATCGAAACGAAAGAATCCATGACTTCCTTACCTATCGCAGTGTGGCTCAGCTGTCTGCCCCTGAAGCGGACAGATACCTTCACCTTGTCCCCGTTCTCAAGGAACTTGGAAACGTTTTTTGCCTTGAACTGAAGATCGTTCACATCGATCGTGGGTGAGAGCCTCATCTCCTTCACCTCGGTGACCTTCTGGTTCTTGCGGGCTTCCTTCTGCTTTTTCCCCTGTTCGAACTTATACTTTCCATAGTCAATGATTCTGCATACCGGAGGATCTGCCTTGGGGGATATATTCACAAGATCATATCCGCTCTCTTCTGCCATTTTCAGTGCGGTCTCTATAGGAACGATGCCTACCTGTTCTCCGTTTTCATTGATGAGCCTTACCGTTTTAGCGGTTATATTCTCATTGACCTGTGGTTCATTATTAGCTATGTGTAACGCCTCCTTAGTTTTTACATGCCTTCATGCATGACTGTATAAAAACAAAAAACTGCATACGAAACCATCCGCAGCAGTTACGCAAACGACAATCATCAGACTGTCATACCGTGCCAACGACCGGTCGGCAGGTGAGAAACGGTGGTTTCTTCTTTCAACATCACATAATTTACCATCTTACCGGCATTACTGTCAAGAAAAAAGATAAAATATTTTGCATCTGCTGCGTTTTACAGGACCGTCACCTCCCCCGCCGGTCCCGGCATGTGTGATATAATTATCCCCGAAGGGATGAAAGCTGTTCCCCTCACAGCAGTTAAAGCGAAAAGGATAAAGTACAGACATGCTCATCGACGGACTCACTCTGGCGTCTCTCATAAAGGAACTCGGGGGCCGGATAAAGGAACAGAGGATACAGAAGATCTATCAGCCGGAAGCTGATGAGATCGTTTTCCTTCTGTCTGACAGGACCCGCCTCCTGTTATCCGCTTCCGGGGAAAAGTGCAGGATCGGCATAACGGAGCACCAGAAGGAAAATCCGGATAAAGCGCCGAATTTCTGCATGCTTTTAAGAAAGTACCTCCAGGGAGGTAGGATAAGTGCGATCAGGCAGGAGAGCCTTGAAAGGATAGCGTATCTGGACATAGACGCAAGGGACGAGCTCGGAAACGTTTCACCCTATGAGCTTATACTTGAGCTGATGGGACACAGCAGCAACATGATCCTCGTAAATAAAGACGGAACGGTCATCGACTCGCTCAGGCGTGTGCCGCCGGACAGATCGTCGGTAAGGCAGCTCCTTCCCGGTGTCAGGTACATGCTCCCTCCTCTCGGAAAGACGGATATAAGGAACGGCATCACAGAAGAGCTCATCGAAGCCTTTAAAGCAGACTGTGAGAGCGGGATGACTCAGGACAGGGCTCTCGTGAACAGGATCAGCGGCATGGCCCCGGCGTACGCGAGAGAGGCCGTGCGCATCTCGAACGGCTCACCGGATTCCGTCATATCGTCCGCTCTGCTTCTTATAAACAGGGCACTTGAAGATCCCTCTCCCTGCATCGATCTTGACGATAAGGGAAAGCCCGTATTCTTTTCCGTCTTCCCTCTTCCCGAAAGACAGCTTTCGGAAAGGAAGATGTTCGGCTCGGTGAACGCCTGCGTAGACGATTATTACCATTCCGTCGATATGAAGCGGGCTCTTGAGAAGGAACGCTCTTCCCAGATGCAGGTCATAAGAAAGAATATCCAGAACATAGAAAAAAGGCTAAGCGGTCAGCTTAAGATCCTAGCCTCCGCAAAGGATACCGAAAAGCTTCGTATATACGGCGAGCTGCTCACAGCAAATCTTTACAGGATAAAACGCGGAGCGTCAAGCGCCGAGGTATACGACTACTATACGGATGAGACGGTCACAGTCCCACTCGACCCCAGATATCCGCCTTCGGTAAACGCACAGAGGTACTATAAAAAATACGGAAAGACAAAGACTGCCGAATCGCTCGCACGCGATATGGCAGGTAAACTTAAAAGCGAGCTCGATTATCTTGAAGCCCTCATGTACGATCTGGAATCGGCAGAAACGACAGAGGAAGCTCTCGATATACGGGATGAGCTCATAAGGCAGGGATATATAAAAACGGATAAAAGATCGAAAGTGAAGCTGAAGGATCCGCTGTCATCCCCCATGAGATACCGCGCTTCAGACGGCTCACTGATCCTTGCCGGCAGGAACAGCCGCCAGAACGACGCCCTCACATTAAGGGCAGCTTCGGACAGCGATATATGGTTCCATAGCAAAAACATCCAGGGCTCCCACGTCATACTGTTCACGGATGGGAAAGCCCCCTCCGAGACCGCCCTGTTCGAGGCCGCGACCGTCGCCGCCTGCCACTCCAAAGGGGCTATGAGCGGAAAGGTCGATATCGACTATACGGAGGTAAGGAATGTCTGGAAGCCACAGGGCGCTAAACCTGGCATGGTGCTCTTCAAAAACAACAGGACGCTTTCGGTGAGACCGGACGCTGACCTTATAAAAAAACTTGAAACTTGAAAAAGAGCCCCAGGGCTCTTTTTCAATACTCTCTCTGTTCTTTCATCCCGCAGCCTTTCGGGAACTCGTCGACAAAGTTGATCTTAACAGCCTCTTCAAAGCTCACCGGAGTCTTAGTCCAGTCTATCTCGGCCTCATGACCTGCATAATCGCATATCCTGACTCCGCAGAGATAGCCCTCGTCATCCCTCGTATATGCGCTGATGCCCGACATCGCTATCCTGTTCCTCTCTTCCCTTCCCTGTTTCGAGAGTATATGCACCCACTCTATGACGCAGGTCCTGCCGTTATCTATTATCGTCTCGTATCTCATCCCGACACATGCGGGTATGTATGTCGCAAGGAAATTCCCGAAGCTGTGTGCCTCCTTCGTCATCTCCTCAACAGTCTTCACCGGAGTCCCCCAGGGCTCATATCCGCCCACGATGCATCTGTCCGAAAAAGACCTGTGTATCATATCGGGGTCGCAGTAGGGAGCATGGTGCAGCGCCTCATAGTAGCATCTCATGGCTCCAGTGAGCAGGCCCGGATCCCCCATCTCCAGATGCGCCGGCCTGAAGATAGGCTTCCTGTAAGGAGTGAGCCCCGGGACAAAAGAATAGTGGCAGTATATCCTTACTTCCTCTATATATCTCCCGCAGAGATCAAATACGAAAAAGAACGGCACCTCCTCCACGGCATCCTCAACTATAAAGCCCACTACAGCTTCGAGTGCGATCCTTCCTCCCGATACCGTCTGGAACACGGGATCAAGAAAGGCCTTATCCGCACCGAATCTTTCAAGGAACCCTTCCGAGAATTCCCTTATCCCTTCCTTCCCCTCGAACCTTCCGTAGGGCGAATCCACTGCCGAAGGTTCATCAAGGAACATCTTCCTGTCCCGGAACAGGGCAAGGACCCCTTCCGTATCGCCCTTTAAAAGAGCGTCCGTGAACGCCGTATCCTTAAGGTCATATCTTATATCATCCTTCATATCATGGAACATCCGTTCCAGATTGCACTTTTTCCTTATCTCCATATCCATCTCCCTTTCTTACTGCCTTTTTTGTATCTTCTTCCGGTCCATACCATAAGTATATCCTATATAAAGTCCTTTTCTCCATATCGTTCCCGCCGCTGCAGCCTCCGAGTTTAAAAAAAACCATTTTTCATCATGGATGATGGCAATCGGGGATACCTTACTATATAATAGTCTTATAGATAATATTCATTTAATCCGTCTTTATGCATCAGAAAGTCCCGGATATGTCTTCCGGAAAAGATCTGTGAAAAGACGCGGTTTTCAAGAAGGAGGATATCTCAGACATGACAAGGTCACAAAAAGAGCAGAGAGAGCTTGCCCGTCTCGAAAAGGACAGCAATTTCCACGGCCACAAGCATTATTTCCTGATCCTGCTAATAGTTCTCACTATCGTATATATAGTTGATGAGCTGGCATCGAACGTCAGATCCACAGTCGACTCATTCATCATATGCGATCTGTTCAACACTACGTTCGGTTCGCCCGAATTCGACAAGGCATCGGGCACCCTCGGTCTCATAACGACGGGATGCTATCTGATCTATCTCATCTCGCCGTTCTACAAGTCTCTCGCTGACAAATACGGCAGACGCCCCTTCCTCATCATCAACACGATAGGCATGGGCGTGGGCATGCTGCTCTCGATAATCTCGGGAAGCGTGGTCCTGTTCCTTGTAGGAACGGTCATCCTCACCTTCTTCACTCCCAATGACGCACAGGTCATATACATCATGGAATGCGCCCCCAAGGAACACAGGGCCAAGCTCTGCTCGATAACGAAGGGCATAGCGCTGATATCGGTCTCTCTCCTGGGGCTCTTCGTCAAGATATTCGTCAACAGGGACGTCCCCTCGAGCTGGAGATATGTGTACATAATACCTACGGTCCTGGCCTTTCTCATAGGCGGCGCAGCGATCTATTTCGTAAGGGAGACTCCCGTCTTCACGCAGAAGCGCTTAAAGCACCTCAAGATGAGCGAGGAGGAGCGCAGTCAGGCGGAAGCCGATGAAAAGAAATCCTCACAGGGCGGCATCTCCGTTTTCGGAGCCTTCAAATACATCTTCACCAACAAGCAGACGAGGGCGATAGCCATAGTCGCCATCCTTCTGGCCTTCTCCACGGGATATACCGGGAAATTCCAGAACATGATAGAAGCAGGATTCTCGAAGGGCGTCATAACTGACAGCGGCTCAGACATCATCCTCATGTTCTATCCTCTCATAAACGGCATATTCACGCTTCTTGGAGGCTTCCTCACCGACTCCCTCGGGCGCAAGAAATCCGCCCTCATACTTGGGCTGTGGGCGGCCGTTGGTCTCGGGGTATTCGCATACGGCTGCTACTTTGACCTTAATCCCTATATCACCGGATTCGCGTACGGCTTCTCGATAGCGGGTCTCTGGTCCATCTCCGACATGATCTACTTCATAATCACGTCTGAATCGACCCCGACCGAGATCAGGGCTTCCGTAGTAGGTTCTATGCAGCTTCTTGGAATGGTAGGCACCGGCCTCAACATGGTGTTCAACAACGTCGTCACCATGATAGCCGGATCCCTCAATCTGCCCCTCGTCCTCACCGCTTCCTATCTGCCGCTCATGGCGATAGCCCTCCTCATCATGATGCTCAAGGTGAAGGAGACGAAGGACATAGACCTCGATAAGATAGAAATGGAGTAGACCATGTGGTATTTTGCAGCCGCTCTGCTCCTTCTTCTCATCATGTCCCTCGCTGCCGGCTACTTCATGTTCATGACCGTATTCGATACCAGCCGCAAGGGAGGCGGTGACCCGGATCCCGATTTCATAGACTCCGAGGGGGACGCTATGAGGCCGACGGCAAGGAAGCTCTATGATTTTGTAGGGCCTCTGAAGGAAGAGTTTAAAAAGCTCCCGTTAAAGGAGCTCACGGTCACCTCTTTCGACGGGCTGAAGCTTAAGGGATATCTCCTTGAGGGAGACCCGGACGAGATCGTCATATGCGTCCACGGGTACAGATCCTCCATGGAAAATGACTTTTCCGATAAGGTGAAGATCTACCGCGACAGAGGCTCTACGGTCCTGTTCGTGAACGACAGGGCTCATGGGAATTCGGAAGGAAGATATCTCGGATTCTCCGAGCTCGACCGCTTCGACGTGGCAAAATGGGTCGATCTCATGAACAGCATGTACGTAAACCCCAGGATCTATCTCCACGGGGTGTCCATGGGCGGGGCGACCGTCATACACTGCGCCGATATGGGCCTTAAGAACGTGAAAGGGATAATCGACGACTGCGGCTTCGACTCCATAATAGGGATAACGAAAGCCCAGATAAAGAACATGTTCCATATACCCTATTTCCCGATAGGCTACTGCGCCTGGTTCTGGTCGAAGCTCATAGCGAAGGTCAGCTTTACCGCAAGCATAGGGGAGGAATGCGTGAAAAAGACGGATCTTCCCATCCTATTCATACACGGAAGGGAGGACCATTACGTCCCCTGTTATATGTCCGAAAAGATGTATGAGGCCTGCGCTTCCAAAAAGGAGCTTCACCTCGTCGAGGGCTGCGGGCACGGCGCTGCATACATGATGATAACGGACGAATATACGGACGCCGTCAACAGGATGCTCGACGGCAGGATCCGTTAAAGAGCTTTAAAAGCAAAGAAGGCCCGCGGTCCCACCGATACCGCCGGCCTTCTTTTTTATGTCTTAAGGGCTCCTGTCACATCTTTCCCTGCTGTATGCCCACTATGGTCCTCTCCGTCTCCACCATTCCCGGCGAGGCAATGAGCCCCATATTCCTCATCGTGTCCCCGGGCGTATTCCCGTTTATCCCGTGCACTCTTTCGACCGACACTCCGTTCATTGCGAACTCACACGAATCGAAGGCCGTATTGCACGCAGCCACCCCCTTCATGGTGCAGCCCTGGTTGCCGCCGTCGCAGATCATACCGGTGATCGAGGAAGCCATGTTGTTTATGACGCGTTCCATTGCATCGGCACCGCCCCCGTCAAGGAAGCAGAGCCCGCAGGCCATCCCGGTGCCCGCGGCTATCGCGCATCCGCAGAATGCCGAGAGCCTTCCTGAATACTCCTTAATGTATGTGCAGATGAGATATGAGAGCATCGTGGCGCGCGCAAGTGCTTCGTCGGAAAGACCTCTTATCTTACATACTGCATACAACGGAAGAGTGGCTATGATCCCGTGCGCTCCGGAACCGGTGATGCTCATCGCGGGCTTGTCGAGGCCTATCACCCTTGCCTCTATCGCCGTATTGCAGAGGAGCGAAGCGGTCTTCTTCTCATCCTTCGAGAATATCTCGCCGCCGTTCATCCTTAAGAGCTGAGGAGCAAAAGTCGTTCTTTTGCTGTTCAGTCCTTCACTGAAAAGCTCCATGTTGACCCTGTAGGCGTCCATGACGAACGATATCTCGGAAAAGGGTACGGTCCTTACGTAATCGAGCATATCCTTAAGGCTGTACTTATGTATGACATGGACCTCCTCCCGGTCATCCTCTGCCTTTCCCGTATCCTCTTTCTCTTCAGCAGCGAACACCGCTTCCCCGTCTTTCAAGATCTTCACTATATTCGTATGCCTGTCCTTTATTATGACATCGACCGACCCATTATCCGTCGTGACTTCAGCCGAGATATATATGTCGCTCGTGAATCCGGTGAGCTCGGCTTCGACGAGGCCGGCCTTCACCATCTCCTCAGCCTTCCCGTCGTCCTCGGGAGTTACGTACTTCAGGGCCTCGAGCCCTTCTCCGGGCGCTCCCGCTATATATCCGAGAGCTGCCGCGTACAGATTTCCCACATGGTCCGAATTCGGTATCCCGCACGTGAAAGCGTTCTTGTACATCCCGCTGTTGAGCTTCACCTTTATCTTTTTAAGCTCTCCTTTTGTGTATTCCCTTGCCTTTGCTACGGCGAACGCTATTGCTCCCGGCTCCGTGACCCCGAGCGCCGGCACCATGTCCTTCTTTATGAGCGAGGTCAGTTCATGCATGTTTTTCTCCTTTTCCGATCTGAATGTCATATTATGTGTACATTTAAGCACTTTTTATATGTATTTATATGAATATATTAGTATAAAAACGGATTTTAGTATATAATGAAGTTACCTGAAAATTCATACTATTTTTTTTGAAAGGAATCATTATGAACAAAAGAGAATTAGTCACAGCCGCGTTCAGAGGCGAAGAGCTTGAAAGAGTGCCCGTATGTATGTGGAAGCATGTTCCCGAAGAGCTTTGGGGCGATGACGACGCGTTCGTGAAATGCCAGCTCGACGCTTACAAGGAATCGGATGTCGATTTCATGAAGCTGTCCGCCGACAAGTTCTTCCCCTGGCCGGATCCTATCCTTGAGGGTATAGAGAACGCAGAGGACCTTTACAAGATGAAGTCCCTCGGAGCAGATCATCCATGGATAAGGCAGCAGATCGAGCGCACGAAGAAAGTCATCGACGGTCTCAACGGCGACTGCATCTCCCTGTACCTCATATTCGTTCCGCTCTCATATTTAAGGCTCAAGGTCGGATATCCCACCATGATGAAGCTCATCCGTGAGAATCCCGAAGCCATGAAGTATGCATGCAGCGTCATAGCCGGCGACCTCAAGATCCTCATCAAGGGCATCCTCGAGGAAGCAGGAGCAGACGGGATATTCTACAGCGTACAGAACGGCGAAGTCAACCGCTTCACCGCTGAAGAGTATGCTGACTGGGTAAAGCCGAGCGACCTCGAAGTCCTCGACTATATCAATTCCATGACCGAGTTCTCATCCATACACTTCTGCGCATGGGAAGAGGTACCGAACCGTCTTGAAGTCTGGAAGGATTATCACGCCAAGGTCGTGAGCTGGTCAAGATACATCGACCTCATGGACATCGAAGAGGCCAAGAAGGTATTTAACGCAACGGTCTGGGGCGGATTCGACAACCGTCCGGGAACTCTGCTCTACACAGGCACGAAGGAAGAGATCGAAGAGGAAGTCAAGTCCCCCATCAAGCAGGGCGGCAAGAAGGGCTACATCATCGGCTCTGACTGCAGCATCCACGACGAGTGCTCCTTCGAGCGTATCCGCTGGGTCGTAGAAGCAGCCCGCAAGTTCTCGTAATACCGTATCTTAAAGATACCAAAGGCCGGAGACTCAGGTCTCCGGCCTTTTTTGTCCTGTCCCGATCCTTATCCTCTTGTCCTTCTTCCGTTATAGAGCCTTACGGCATAGTCTATAGCGTTTACTAGGCTCTCATCGCTGGAGATCCCCTTCCAGGCTATCGGGAACCCCGTTCCGTGATCGACGCTCGTCCTTATTATGGGGAGCCCCAGCGTCACGTTCACGCCCTTAAGCGACATGAGCCTCCCGCTTTCGCGGTCGAACTCGAAGCCCAGCGTCTTTACAGGTATATGTCCCTGGTCGTGATACATCGCGACGACGATATCGTACAGCCCTCCCGCGGCTTCCGGAAACACCGAGTCGGGAGGCACGGGACCGGTCACGTCCATCCCCATTCCAGATGCTTCCCTTACGGCGGGTATTATCTCGTCGATCTCCTCCCTTCCGAAAAGCCCGTTCTCTCCCGAATGCGGATTGAGCCCAGCCACCGCTATCCTTGGGCGTTCTATCCCGAGATCTCTCACCGCTTCATATGCTATCTTTATCACGTCAAGGACCCTGTCCTTCTTTACCCTGTCACAGGCTTCCCGAAGTGAGCAGTGTGTCGACACGTGCACCACCCTGAGGTCCCCGTAGGCGAGCATCATCGTATATCTCTTCGTACAGGTATAGGCGGCGTATATCTCCGTATTCCCGTCAAAGTGCGTATGGCCGTCCGAATATCTCCCCTTATATGTCTCAAGAGCCAGGTTCATCGCTTCCTTGTTGAGAGCGTTCGTGCAGGTGGCGTCGACCTTTCCCGAAAGAGCCAGCTCTATCACTTTCCTGACACACTGAAACGCCGCGTTCCCGCCTTCAACACTGACCGCGCAGGTCCTGAAGGATGACGGGTCTTTTATGAGGTCCATATGGAAGACGTCTATCGTGCCGCACCTGAATACGGCCTTATCCAGATCGTCCACTGCGTTTATCCTTATGTCTTCCCTATTAAGGAGCTCCGCCGCCTTCTTTATGATGCGGGCGTCACCCACTATGACAGGCCTCGTCTTCTCATATGTCTCAGGCCTTGTAAGCGCCTTCACGCTTATCTCGGGTCCATTTCCCGCCGGATCTCCCATCGTTATGCCTATAACCGGTCTTAAGTCCTTTTCCACTTTCTTTTCCCTTTCATATGCCTTTTATAGGCTCATGATATCCCTGAAGAGCGTATCCTTCCCCATGCCGCCCGATTTCGTTATGAGTATCCTTCTTTTCCCTTCCTTTATGTATTCGGAAACGACTACTCCCGGGAACAGCTCCCCTAAAGGCATGAGCTCGCATGTCCCGCTCGCGTCCATGCATTCCCTTAAGGTGTCCCCTCCCACTATCATGACTGGACGGTCCAAAAGAAGATCTGATATCTCACGGTATATGTCCCCGAGATTCCGCGCGACGGTCCTCCTTATTTCTTCCGTGCAGGCCCCGTCCTCCGCGGCGCTCCCGCTGTCAGAAGTGAATATGACCCGGCCGTTCTCCCTGATGACCCGCCTGAGACGGTCTATAAGCTCAGTGCCCGCGGGCGTCTTTATCAGGTCTTTTTCACCTATCAGTCCCTCCGGGACCGTTATCCTTTTATACAGTAAAGGAGCTTTTTCTGTCTGCCTTTTCGTCTCAGGGTGTATGCTTCCCGAAAAGACGAAAAGACCGTCCCCCGGATAAGGGATCTCAAAGCTGTATGTCCCTTCGCCTATGAGGCTCCTAAGATGCGCCGCCGCACCTCCGCAGCCGGCCAGGACCCTTATCCCCTGGCCGCCAGCCTTTTCAGCCCAGGCCTCCATATCTGCGTCCGAAGCGGCGTCCATCACGGTGATCCCCGGCCTCCTTGTCCAGCTTCCGGGATCCTTTGCCGTATGAACGGGGATATCTGTCTGTTCCCCTATTATGTCCTTTATGCATGAAGTCTTAATAGGGTTGAAGCTGTCGCGTCCGAACTCGCTCATGCTCACGGGAACGCCGTTTATGTACTGGATCCCGTCCCTCGTTATCCTTCCGACCCCCGGATATGCCGGTATGAAGGCAGCGGAATCCTCTCCCGACGCGTCCAGCACCGCCTGGAGCTCCGCGCCTATGTTGCCTCTTAGAGCGGAGTCTGTCTTCTTATATATGTGCGGGACGTCCTTTGCCCCGGGAACAGCGAATACGTCCTTTACCCTGCCGTATGCTTCCTTTTCAGAAAGATGCCTGGACTCCGTGTCTATCACCAGCACGTCTGCATCCTCCTGATCCATACACACAGGAAGATAAGTCATCACTTTCGTCTTAAATCCCTGCTCCGCGAGCCTTACCCCCGTATCGAGCGCACCTGTCAGGTCATCGGCTATTAGAAGCAGCCGTATCATCCTCCGCCTCCGTCCTTTTCATGTCAGCTTTTAAAGAAAAGCTCCAGCATGCGCTGAAGCTTTCCTTATATCATTCCTTGTTACAGCCTTATTGAAGCCGCTCCTGTCCCGGAGCTTCCCTTCCTCTTAAGTACCGCCAGCAGGACCGCTGCTATTGCGGCGAGAAGGACTACGGCCCCTATTATGTACCAGACCGCTCCCGATCCTCCCCTGCTTATGAGCACTTCCTCAGCAGGCACCGACGTGTCGTTCTTATCGAATATCGACTCGGCCTTGATATAGCTGCCGTATCCCGGTACGCCTATGGTGCCGAACACATACCCCGCGGGCTTCCTTACCCTGTTCCCGTCCTTTATCGAGATGGCTTCGGGAACGTCTATCTCCTCGAACCCGATCGGATCGTCAAAGATCTCTCCGGTCGCTGCGGCGAAAGCGAGGCCGCCCTCGGCATAGGAACGGAACCTGTATCTGGGAGAAGTGTTGTTTATGACGCAGGAGCCCGATACGACTCCGTAGGTCTTCCCCCCGTTCTCCGACACGACTCTTGAGTCTACGCTGCTCTCGTCGATGACGAGCTCGCGCTCGGCTTCCATACCGAACGTTTCGTCTATGCCCCTGATGTCGAGCTTTATGCCGCTGCCGCCTTCAAGAGTGACCTTTCCTCCGAGCGCAATGCCGGTGGCTCCCATGCTTCCGGGAGTATTGATCTTAATGTCCACATGGGATCCGTTCTCAAGGGCTAAAGTGTTGTTGACCTCAGTACCCACTATGCCCTGGAAATTTGCCGAGAACATCTCATCCGACTCTTCGGTACAGAGATCTATATTGACCTTCGTGTTGCTGAGGGATATGGTGCCGTATCCGTTGAGCGCTATGCCGTTTAACATCATCAGGTATCTCTCATAGGGCATGAACCACTGCGGCCTGCCTATGCCCCTGATGCTGATATCCGCTCCGTCGCAGTACACCGAGCCCATGATGAAAAGGATATCCTTGACGGTGGGCCCTACCGAAGCGTGCGCCGGGATGGACACGATATCGAGCCTCGAGCCCTCATAGGCCCTGAAGTCACCATCCGTATGTATGGCCGTGCCGTGGCATTCGAGATCCACATGCACGCCTTTTTCTATATAGAGGTTATGGCAGGTTATGCCGTCGGTGAAATACTCTCCGTAGGGACGGAGCCTGACATCAGAATGTATGTCGAGCTCACCGTCTGTATAGATGAGGTTGCTGCCGCCCGTTATGGTGAGTTTCCCGTCACCCTTTATGTTCACGATGGGATGGTTCGCTTCCCCCTTGGTCCCGAAGTAGGAGTTCAAGGCAACTCCCCCGGCATTGTAGTCGGGATCGTAGAAGGTGTTCAGTATGCTGCACTGTCCCCTGAATATGAGATTGTACTCCAGCACCTCGCTGTGCCTTCTCATAAGGAACAGGCTGAACCCCGGGGACAGCTGTCTGTCGTACACCATCACGCTGTTGTCAAACCTGAACCTGTCGAAGGTTATGTCGGAGCCGTTCTTATCGAATATGACCTTCCCCTTTCCCATACCGGTCTTTGAAAGGTCGAGCGTCTGGCCCGGTTCGACCGCGTAGTCGCCTACATAAAGGACCGTTTTGTCCTGTTCCTTCCCCGTAACTACGAGCGAAGCCGGTTCGGAGATGATCTCCTCTCCGCTTTTCAGTTTTATGATGCAGACATATCCCATCTCGGGATCGTCCTGCGTCGTAGACGGGATCACGAGGGTATCGGTAGAGGCTGAGCTTCCGGTGAGCGTGAACACGCTGTATCCGTCAGAAGCCACCCACTGCCATGATTCCACCTTGTTTCTGTCCTCCACCCCGACGTGGAACTCAGCCCCTCCCGGGTATTCGACCTCAGCCGAGACAGGCTGCTCCGTTATGAAGCTCTGATCTCCTTCGGTCTTTAAAAAATCGTCTATGTCACGGGCCGTCCTTCCCGCCGGAGCCGCTGATGCCGGCGCCGCAAGCCCCAGAAACATGACGCATATGATCATTAAAGATACTATCTTTTTCATATATAGCTTATTTTCCTCCTTTATGAAAACGGTATCCGGAACACGCCTGCGGCCTTATATATACCGCTTCCTTATGTGCCGTACGCTCCTGCCTTCTCTTATGTTTTTCAAAATGGTCTCTGCCTATTATTATATATTTTTCAGTGCCCCAGTTCAATACGCGGAAGGTCCCGCAAAAACGCATGAAAACACCGGTATCGTGCTGTTTTACGCCCCTTTATATGCTATAATCAGCTTATGGTTCCTTTAAAGACCGGAAACACATATAAACAGGAGGACCGATATCATGTACGCACTCTGGAAGACATTAAGTGAACTAAAAGACCTCAGATGGGTAGAGCTCTCGCATGAGCTGAATAATGACAGCCCATACTGGAGCGGTATACCCGAAGGCAGTGTGGATCTGGCAAAGACGGTATTCGACTGGGGCAATCCGATGCTCGAATGCTTAATACAGACCTTCAAGTTCCCGGGACAGTTCGGAACGCACATAGACTTCCCCGGCCACTTCAAAAAGGGAGGCGCTCTCTCCGAAGCCTATGGTGCCAGCATGGGCGTATTCCCGCTCTGTGTCATCGACATAACGGACAAGGTCGAAAAGGACGTGCACTATGCCGCAACGGCTGAGGATATAAAGGAATACGAGGCGAAATACGGTCCGATACCCGACGGCGCGTTCGTCGCGCTCCGTACCGACTGGTCGAAACGCTGGCCTTCCATGGAAGCGCTTTCGGGAACGGCCGGGGACGGCAGCGAGAATTTCCCCGGATGGTCTCTTGACGCTTTAAGATACATATATGAAGTGAGGAACGCTGCGGCAAACGGTCATGAGACGCTGGACACCGACGCGTCAGCCGAGGCTGCGAAGGCAGGCGATCTTGCCTGTGAGCGTTATGTGCTTGAAAAAGGAAAGCTTCAGATAGAGGTCTTAAAGGATCTCGACAAGGTAGCCCCTGCCGGAGCCATACTGTTCGCGGCATGGCCGAGGATAGAGGGAGCTACCGGCCTGCCCGTAAGAGCATGGGCCATCACGGAATGAAAAAAAGGATATCGTAAAGATACCCTGTAAAAAATAACGGAGGTTTTATATGAACAGGATCGCAAAATTCCTGCGCGACTATGCACTTGCAAGATTCCTTATCCCTGCCGGGATCATCCTGATGATCGCAGGCATCATCTTTTATGGCGTGACCGACAGCAGAAAGGGATATCCCGTTACCGACGGCGTGGTGACACGCTCGGAGCTCTTTGAAGAAGAGTACTACGACGGAGAAGATCATCACGATGCGACATACGAGATATATGTCAGGTATACGGTAGACGGAAAGGAATATGAAAGCGAGTACGGCATCTTCCCGGAGATGAAGGAAGGTACCGAAGTAAAGCTGAACTATAACCCGGAGGATCCGACCGATATAGGACAGCCCAACAGCATCGCTCTTCCGATAGGCCTTATCGCCGGAGGCGTGGCAGCCATCGCGATAGGTATCATAAGCGTCGTCGTTACATTTAAGAGGAACAGAGCTTTGAAAAAACAGGAGGAGGCATGGCAGAATGGCAACTAAGACATATCTTTTACAGCCTGAGAAAAAGGTCATAAAGCAGGGCTATCTAATGACGGATGAGAACGGAGAGACCGTATATGAGGCAAAGGTGTTAAAACAGCCCCTTATAGGCGCCATGCAGGTCGAATTCATTAACCGTCTTACCGGCGTTTCGTCTCAGCACAAGATCGGACAGACGGTGACTTCACAGACGTTCACCGGAGGGTTATCCGACATGTTCTCGGTCAAATCCCACTTCAAATATGACGGGGAAAAGATCTGGGACTATCTGCACGGTCTGGGCATAAGGATAAACTCGGCTCTCTCGGGCAACAAGATCGGCATGACATATGAGGTCAGCCTCAAGGGCAGCCCGCTGGCAAAGATAGCCTCTTCGACTCCCAAGGGAAAGAGCATCATAACCACGTCGTTCTTCTATGACGTGACCTGCGACGAGGCAGACTTGGATCTCGCGTTCCTGGTCGCTTACTCCATAGCAAGGACGGATCAGACCTTCTACAGCTGATCTTACTCATGCGGATACGGATAATCGAAGAGCAGCCGCCTTTATGGCAGCTGCTCTTTTGTTATATACCGGTTATCGCATAAGATCTTTATCAGAATCCGAACAGCATCTCGGCCTCCTTCATACGGTCGGCCACTTTAACGCTGAACGGGCACCTTTCCTCACATCCCCTGCATCCGATGCAGGATGATGCCGTAACACCAAGAGCCCTGTAATGCTCCTTTATGCTGTCAGGGACTTCTTCTTTAGCGGCGGCAAGATCATAGAATTTGTTTACCATGGCTATGTCGATGCCCGCGGGGCAGGGCCTGCAGTGTCCGCAGTAGGTGCACTGCCCCTTATATGAATGGAGCGGCGCCGAAGCGAGCACTGACGCGTAGTCCTTTTCATCGTCTGAAGCCGTCTCATACCTTACGGCAGCATCGACCTGTTCCTTAAGATCGTATCCGCAGAGCACCGATGACACCCCGGGCCTTGTAAGAGCGTAATGTATGAGCTGTACGGGCGTGAAGGTAACGCCGAACGGGGACTGATCCTTATCAAAAAGCCTTCCCCCGAAAAAGCCCTTCATGACCGTGATGCCGATATCGTTCTCCTCGCACATGCGGTAGAGCTCTGCGCGCTCGGGGTCTATCCCCGAGAACCGGGCTTCGTCATATCCCTCGAACATCGAGTCGAGATTCTCCGTGGCGGGACGCATGTCGAAGGCCGGATTGATGCTGAACAGTATCATCTCTATGAAGCCCGTCTTCACCGCGAGCTTTCCTATGACAGGATTGTGGGTGCTTATGCCTATATGCCTTATAACGCCCTTCTCCTTCAGTTCAAGGACATAATCCAGATACCCGCCGTTCATGGCCGTATCCCATTCTTCAACGGAATCGATATAGTGGATCATGCCGAGGTCTATGTAATCGGTCTTAAGCCTTATGAGCAGATCCTCGAAGGCGGGCTTCACGTACTTCATGTCCCTTGTCCTTACATACTGGCCGTCCTGCCAGGTCGACCCTATATGTCCCTGGACGTACCACTGTTCCCTCACGCCCTCCATGGCCTTTCCTATGATATCGCGCGACTTGGGGTCAGCCATCCAGCAGTCGATTATATTTATCCCTTTTTCATGGGCATACTTCACGAGTTCGACGGATTCAGCTTCCTCATGCCTTTCCAGCCACTCTCCGCCGAAACCTATCTCACTCACCATGAGCCCGGTCTTTCCAAGCCTTCTTTGTTTCATAAGTGTCACCTCACAGGATATTTATCAGATAATAAAAGTATAGCACATATCCCATAGACGGCGATATGTGCCCTGATATCTTAGAACATCTTCCCCGTATATTCATATACGGGCATCAGATCAAGATCAAAGTCCTTAAGATCTTCAATATATATGTTCGTAGTGCACCCGCAGTGCATCATTATATTTGAGTCAGCGTCCCTATAGACATGAACAAGGACGACAGGTTTTCCTATAGCGGAGGCATAGCCGCACTCCCAGGCTGTCCCTGTATCCCCGGTATTTCCGTAATAAAGGGCGATGACGGCATCTGCCCTGTCTATCTCGTTCCTGTCCATAACAAATACGTTCCCGGCCCAATCGGGAGTCCCCGGCTTTCCATCCGCCTTGTGTCTCATCGGGCTGAAGAAGGATAAGCCCTTTCCCTTAAGGACCGCCTCAGCGTACTCTATGTTTTTTATCTCTTCATCATTAAAAAAAGGTCCGGCCAGATATATTCTTTTTACTGACATTCTTCGTCACCGCCCCTTTCAACCGCAGTTTATTTCTTTACCTCTCAGTCAATGATACCGTATATTCTCAGAAGCTCGGTCCGTTCTTTTCCTATGCGCATGCTCAGAGCCGGATCCGTATTTTCCCCGCGATGTGACATATAGTGTACGACACGCTGTATCCAGGCAGCAGGAAGCAGAAAAGGATACCTTTCAAGATACGGATATTTTGCTTTCATTCCCGCAAGAGGCAGAAATACCGCGCCAAGCGGCCCTATCTCCTTCTTTCCCTGTCTCTGCCTTTCCACGGCATTAAGCGTTATAGTCGCACTGTGTTCGCGGTTCTCGTCAGCTGAACTGAGGCGCTCTTCTCGCGGCCTTCAGACCGTACTGAAGCCCTTTTGAACGCTGCAACCCTTGATTTCGCTGGGTTTTCAGCGTTTTTCGATCAGGTCCCCTGCGTTAACTGAGCTCGGTCCGTGCAAAAACTCTTCATTTTTGCCTTGAAAAACCACTCTTCAATTTTCGGTATCAAGCGCGTCGTTAACTACAGCACTCAATTCTTCGGGCTTATTATACTTGGCTTTTGCGTAAAATGTCCATGGTGACCTTGCTGTTTTTATGCCCGGCCAAATGCTGAACTGTTTTCGGATCGACGCCTGCATGAATCAGGTTGGTGATATAGGTGTGAGCAGTACATCCTCCTTCTTTAAAAATGGGCAAAAAAACAGCGCCGGTACTGCCTTGGCGCTATGTATCAGGCTGTTATGTTGGATCTTATGCTTCCTCAATTGCTCCGACAGGGCAGCCATCCATTGCCTCAGCGGCACTTTCCAGCGCTTCACCCGGAACTTCCGTTTCGATGGCAACTGCAGCTCCAGCATCGCTCATAGAGAATACCTCCGGGCAGGTCCCTGCACATAGGCCACAGCCGATACAGCCGTCATTCACATGATACTTCATATTGGGGATTCCTTTCACACTTTCACATCCGGATTCTTTTCACCGAACTTTTCCTTTAACATCTCAACGATCTCGCCGCGTTCCTTGCCCTGCTTTTCCATATTCTTGATGGTTTTGTAAGCTGCAAATAAGGTGGACGGGCCAATCTCGGAGCTGAAATAACCGATACCCTGATTCCAGGCAAGAAGCTCAAACACATCATCCAAGGCCCTGCTGTCCAGACCATGGATATAGGCTTTGACCAGTTCTCTGGTCGCCTGGCGCATACGGCCCGCGCCGACTGCATTGGTAAGGGAGAGGAGAAGCCGCGTCTCATAAGGCAGGTAACGATGATCATCGTTCCAAGTCAGATCCCAGAAATTCACGGCAATATTGCCAAGCTTTTCGTCAATCAGCGGCATATTTGTGAGGGCTGCAGGGCGCATCGGGATATCCTTTTCTTCCTGCTTCACTGTCACGCGATAGAAGAATGCATGGTACTCCGCATCACCGACCTTTTCCGTATGAACCTCATATCCCAGATCTTCCATCACTTCGTAAAGCGGGATCGGCTCGAAGGACTGGATGATCTCAAGTCCGCTTCCGGCAGGGATCTGCACGGCCTGTTTCTTCAGTCCCTGGAAGAAGTTGCCCTGGATACCTCTGACATCGATCTTCCTGAAATCCGCTGTTTTGTCTTTCCATTCTGTATAGCTCATCGTCTTTTCCTCCTATGAATCAGTCCAGGATCCGTCCGTCTCTGGAGATCGTTACGACCTGCCAGGGGATGAACTTGCCGCTTGCCTTAAGCGCATTCTCTGCAGCTCTCTGGAGACCTCCGCAGCAGGGGACCTCCATACGGACGATCGTCACGCTCTTGATATCATTGTCACGGATGATGGCAGTCAGCTTCTCTGTGTAATCCACCGCATCCAGCTTCGGGCAGCCGATGACTGTGATCCTGCCCTTCATGAAATCCTCGTGCATATTGGCATAAGAGTAGGCCGTGCAGTCAGCGGCAATCAGAAGCTTCGAGTTGTCGAAGAACGGAGCCTGCGTGGGAAGAAGCTTGATCTGGCAGGGCCACTGAGCCAGTCTTGATACGGATCTTCCGACTGTGACCGGTTCTTCTTCGCTGCGGTCAAACTGTGCCATACGGGAACCGGGGCAGCCGCCCTCATGATGTTCATGCTTCATTTCATCCATGGTCTTTTTCTCCTTTGTTTCTTTCACTGCTTTTTCGTCGTATTCGGGAGCTTCCCGTTCTTCAAAAGTGATCGCACCGGTGGGACAGCCGGGCAGACAGTCGCCGAAACCGTCACAGAAATTTTCCCGGACCAGCTTAGCTTTGCCATCGATGATGTCGATAGCTCCTTCATGGCACGCCTCGGCGCAGAGACCGCAGCCGTTGCATTTCTCTTCGTCTATATGTATGATCTTCCGAATCATTTCTGTTGCCTCCTTCTCTTGTTTTGGCATCAGTATACACAATGAATTTGAATATTTCTGTATCTGGAGATACACAACTATATATTTTTTGGTGTATAATAGCATCAGAGATTCTTAAGGAGATTCGATATGGACTATTCTGTACTGGAAAAAAGCACCCTGTTTCAGGGAGTGGAGGCAAAGGTTCTCCGGGGATATCTGGAAGAGACTCCTCATCACATTCAGTGCTACGATAAAGAGGAAACGATCTTTCATCTGATGGATCCGGCACTCAGGATCGGTATTATTCTGGAGGGCCGCGTGGAAGCTCAGAAGTCCTTCCCAAACGGAAGCCAGGTGAACGTCTCCGTTCGTGTTCCGGGGCAAATGATCGGGCCTGCCGCCGTATTCTCGA